>DAOUBN010000001.1:0-4804 GCA_034432815.1 Anaerolineae bacterium
TTTTTCTTTTTTCCCACCCTCGCTCCCTGCGGCTCAGCCGGCTTCAGGGGCCCCCTCGTAGACGGGTTTCGGGAGGTGCCAGCTTGCCCCCAATTTTGTTTTCGTGGGGGGACACCCCCCACTTCCCCCTGTCAGGGGGACTCTGTCCCCCTGCACCCCCTGTTTTCTTCCATAGGGGTGGAGGGGGCGGAGCCCCCTCCCGGGGGCTTGGGGGTGTCCCCACGCCTTTCCCCCCCCATCAGAGGGCGAAAGCCTCCTCCGGCGCCCTTTTATTTGTCAAAAGTCCCCTGGGGCTGTAAAATTATATAAAGCGGGAAGGGGATGCTGAGCGAGATAACCATCAGGAACTTCGCCATAATTGACGAGCTCCACCTCCGCTTGCGGGCCGGCTTCAACGTTTTCACCGGGGAAACAGGCGCAGGCAAATCCATCATCATTGACGCTATAAGCACCCTCTTAGGCGGCCGCGCCACAAGCGATGTCATAAGGTCCGGGACGGAGGGAGCTTACATAGAAGGGGTTTTCGTCCTGGACGAAACCCATGCCTCCCTGATAAAGCCCATCCTTGAGGAATACGGGGTTGAGGCTGAGGACAATGTCCTCATCATTTCCAGGGAAATTCGGGAAGGAAGGAGCATATGCCGGGTTAACGGTCGGGCTATACCTGCTGGGGTTCTTTCCCAGATAACCCAGTATCTCATTGATATCCACGGCCAGAGCGAGCATCTGGCTCTCCTCAGCCCGGCGCGCCAGAGGGATTTCCTGGACCGATACGGGGGGCTGGAAGAACTCAGGAACCAGGTCGCCGAGAAAGTCAGGCGGTTGAGGGAAGTGAGGGCCCTCCTGGAAAAGCTCAGGCGCGACGAAAGAGAGATTGCCAGGCGCATAGACCAGCTGGAGTATCAGGTCAGGGAGATAGAAGCGGCTAACCTGAGGCCTGGGGAGGATGAAGAGCTGGCTCAGGAGAGGCGCCGCCTCCTAAACGCCGAAAAACTCCAGGCCCTCGCTGATGAGGCCTACAGTGCCCTCTATGAGGGAGTTGAAGGGGAAAGTTCGGCCCTGGACCTTATGGCAAGAGCGCTCAGCGCCCTTCAGGGGCTGGGAAAGATAGAGCCGGGGATGGAGAAGCTCTGCAAAGCCCTTGAAGAGGCTATCGCCTGGGCCGAGGAAGTTGCTCATCAGGTCAGAGATTACCGGGACAGGATTGAGTTCAGCCCCGAAAGGCTCCAGCAGGTGGAAGAGCGCCTCCAGTTGATAAACTCCCTCAAGCGGAAATACGGCGATACCATTGAAGAGATCCTGGATTATGCGGAAGCGGCCCGGAAAGAGCTGGAGGAAATTTCCACGAACCAGGAAAGGATTGAAGAGCTTTCAAGGGAGGAAGAGCACCTCCTCCGCGAGATAGGGGCGCTGGCTCACGAGCTTTCTCTGAAGCGCAGGGAGGCGGCTGCTTCCCTGGCAGAGGGGGTGGAAAAGCATCTGGCGGAACTGGGCATGGCTAAAGCCCGGTTTGAAGTGAGCATAACCTGGAAAGAAGATCCGGACGGGGTCTGGGTTGGCGATAAGCGTTACGCCTTTGATTCCACCGGGATTGACAGGGTTGAGTTCCTGGTCTCCACGAACCCTGGCGAACCCCTCAAGCCCCTGGCGAAGGTGGCCTCCGGCGGGGAGACTTCCCGCCTCATGCTGGCCCTCAAGACCGTCCTGTCTGCCGCCGACGATACCCCAACCCTGATATTTGACGAGATTGATGCGGGTATAGGAGGCAGGATGGGAGCGGTGGTGGGGGAGAAGATGTGGCGCTTATCGGAGCACCACCAGGTCCTATGCGTCACCCACCTCCCCCAGCTCGCCGCCTACGGCGATGCCCACTTCCGGGTGGAAAAAGTGGAGATAAACCAGCGCACGGTGACAAGGGTGAAAGAACTTCAGGGCGAAGCCAGGGTGGAAGAGCTGGCCCTGATGCTGGGCACTTCAACCCCATTAGCCCACGAGAGCGCGGAGGAGATGCTCCGCCGGATAGAAGCTTACAAGGCCTCCCTTCAGACCACCTGATAGCCTTCTTCCAGGAGGATGTCCCTCAGCAGGCGGGCGGTATCCACAGCCTGTCCCCGCCAGTGGTTGTTGGCGAAAGCGAAGACAACGCTGGCTTTTTCCTGGAGGTAGCCGATCTTGGGCACCCATTCCTCCAGTTCCTCGCGGGTGTAAGTGTAATCGTATCTCTCCCACGCCTCCTTATGCTCCCACCATTTCTCTTTATTGCGGCCGTGGAACCGGACATAGGCCACATCGGAGGTGGCTTCGGCTACAGGGGGAATGAGGCCCCTGAGGGGAGGCTCATCCACGCAGCAGAACCCCAGGTTGTTCTCCCGCAGGAAATCAAAGGTCTCCCGAGTGAGCCAGCGGGCGTTGCGGAACTCCACCACCAGAGGGAACTCCGGGATCTTCTCCCGAAGGGTCCTGAGGTATTCTCTGTTCTCCCGAGAAGGGGTGAAGGAGTAAGGGAACTGGGCCAGGATGCACCCCAGCTTCCCTTCCTGAGCCAGCGGCTCTATGCCCGAGAGAAATTCTTTGAAATCCTCGTCGCTGGCATCCCGGGAGTGAGTTATCCCCTGATAGGCCTTGACGGTGAAGAGGAAGCCTTTCGGGACCCTCCTGGCCAGCCCTTTAATTGTGGAGCGGTCGGGCTGGCGGTAGTAGGTGAAGTTCAGTTCACAGGCTCTGAAGTGGCGGGCGTAATAAGGGAGCCAGAACTGGGGAGCCAGGTTTTCGGGGTAAAATGGTCCAACCCAATCCTCATAGCTGAAGCCGCTTGTCCCAACGTAAATCATCCCTCACATCCTTTCCGGCGCGCTCACACCCATCAGCCTGAGGGTTTTGGCCAGTATTATCTGGGTGGCTTTGACCAGCTTCAGGCGGGCCTTGGTGATTTCACTATCCTCCGGGTTTGCAGAAAGGACCCGGCAATCGCGGTAGAAGAGGTGGAAAGCACTGGCCAGCTCCTGGGAGTAGAAAGCCAGGTAGTGGGGGGCAAGCTGGCCCACCACCAGCTCAATTATCTCGGGCAACCGTATTAGTTGCCTCATGAGCTCTATCTCCCGGGGATGGGTAAGAAGCCGAACGTCGCCGTCGGAGTAGTCCAGTTCGCCGGCATTCCGGAAAATGCTGCATATGCGGGCGTGGGCATACTGGACATAGTAAACGGGGTTTTCGGAGGATTGCTGGACGGCCAGGTCTATGTCAAAATCCATGTGGCTTGAGGGGGCACGTGCCAGGAGGAAGAAGCGGACAGCATCGGGCCCCACCTCTTCCGCCAGCTCCCGCAGGGTCACGATTTCTCCGGTCCTCTTGGAGATCCTGACTTCCTTGCCTCCCCGCTTCAGGGTTACCATCTGGTAGAGGACCACTGAGAGCCTTTCGGGGTCAAGGCCCAGGGCTTTCATCATCGCCTTCATTCTGGGAACATGCCCCTGGTGGTCGGCCCCCCAGACGTCAATCACCCAGTCAAAGCCCCGGCGGAAGAATTTGTCGTAATGGTAGGCGATATCGGAGGCAAAGTAGGTGGGCTCACCCGTCCTGCGCACCAGGACGTTGTCCTTGTCTTCTCCCAGTTCGGAGGAGGCGAACCAAATGGCTCCGTCCTTTTCCGCCAGGAACCCCTTCTCCCGCAGGATTCCCATCACTTTCTCAAAGAGGCTTTCCCTGTAAAGGCTTCGCTCTGAAAACCAGTTATCGTGGCGAACCCCGATGAATTCCAGGTCGGCCTTTATCCTGGCCAGCATCTTCCTGAGCCCGATCTCCCCGATAGCCCCCACTGCCTCTTCGCGTGGCATCCTGAGGAACCTGTCACCTTCTTCGGAGGCTATTTCCCGACCGAGTTCCACCATGTAATAGCCGCGGTAGCCCTCCTCGGGGATGGGCTCGTCAGCGCCCAGGGCCTGAGCGTAGCGGGCGAAGAGGGTTTCGGCGAAGAGGCGCATCTGGGTTCCCGCATCGTTTATGTAATACTCCCGCTGCACCGTGTAGCCCGCCGCGGCCAGGGCGTTGGCCAGCACGTCCCCGATCACAGCATTCCGGCCCGAACCCACAGTGAGGGGGCCGGTGGGGTTGGCGCTCACGAACTCCACCTGGACTTTTTTCCCGTGCCCTATGTCCAGGTTGCCGTAGTTTTCCCCTTGTCTGAGGATTTCTTCCACCTGGGAGGCAAGCCAGGAGGGGGATAGGGTGAAATTGATGTATCCAGGGCCTTCCACTGAGATTTTCTCCAGGACCTCTGTTTTGGGGAACCGTTCAACGATGGCCTGGGCTATGAGGCGAGGGGCTTTCTTGAGCCGCGAAGCAAGCTGGAGAGCCAGGGGGGATGAATAATCCCCCCACTGCGTTTCCCGCGGGCGCTCCACCAGCACGCCGCTTATCTCTTCGGGGGAAAGAGGCCAGCCTTCTTCAAGGCAGGCTTTAGTCAGGGCTTCGGTCAGCAGGGCTTCAAGCTGCTTTTTGATCATGGGAAGCCACCTCCAGGGGTTATTATAGCAGAAAAAGACGGGGTTGAAAACAGTGGGGGACACCCCATGCGCCTGGTCTGGGGGTTTTGCCCCCTGCACCCCCCGATTTTCCCCATCCTCGCTGGCTTTGGGTTTGCCCGGGTTCAGGGTCCCACTCGTGGCCGGGTTGCAGGAGTTGCCCTCTCGCTCCTTTGATTGATTTTTCTGGGGGGACACCCCCCAGACCCCCCGGGAGGGGGCTCTGCCCCCTCCACCCCCTGGAAAAGGGGGTGCAGGGGGACTCCGTCCCCCTGCCGGGGGGA
>DAOUBN010000002.1:0-8744 GCA_034432815.1 Anaerolineae bacterium
CATGCCCCCCGGGAGGAGGCTCCGCCCCCTCCACCCCCATGAAAGGGAAAAACAGGGGGTGCAGGGGGACAGAGTCCCCCTGACGGGGGGAAGTGGGGGGTGTCCCCCCACAAAAACAAAATCGGGGGCGAGGTGGCATCTCCTGAAGCCCGTCTTCGGGTGGGACCCTGAAGCCAGGCTTAGCCGCAGGGAACGGGGGCGGGGAAAAAGAGGCAGAGAGACACCCCCCAATAACCCCTGGCGTGGTGGCTTCACCCCCTGCACCCCCCGATTGAAAAAAATGGGTGTGGAGGGAGTATGGCCCCCTCCCAGGGGGTTCGGGGGATGTGCCCCCGAAAAAGCAAAAATTGGGGGCTTCTTTTGAAGCCTGTCCCCGAGTGGGAGCCTGAAGCCCGGCTGAGCCGGAGCAAACGGGGGTGGGAAAAAGAAAAAAAGGCGGGGGACGCCCCCCGAACCCCACCCCATGAATTTTTTCCGGAGGGCACATCCCCCAGGCCCCCTGACATGGGGGCTCGCCCCCTGTGCCTCCCGATTTCACCCGGTTGTAACGATGTTGAGGAGTTTGCCGGGAACGAACACGATTTGCTTTATCTCTTTCCCCTCCAGGTGACGGCGGACCTTGGGACTGCTCAGGGCCAGTTCTCTGGCCTCTTCTCCGGATATGTCAGCCGGGACCTGGAAGCGATCCCGCACCTTTCCGTCCACCTGGACCACCAGAGTTATAACCTCCTCCTTCGCCAGTTCCTCATCCCACTCGGGCCAGGGCTGCATGTGGATGCTGTAAGGCTTACCAAGCCTCTCCCAGAGCTCCTCAGTTATGTGGGGGGCAACAGGCGCCAGGAGTAACAAGAGTTTCTCCACCCCCTCCCGGACAGTAGGGGTAACACCGTGTTTATCCTTGTATTCAATGAGGGCGGAAGTGAGCTCCATTGTAGCGCTGACCGCGGTATTGAAATGGAAGCGCTCTATGTCCCTTGTGACCTTCCGGATGGTGCGGTGGATGGTCCTGAGGAGCTCTGTCCGGTTCTCTTCGCTCTCGGGCGAGAGTTCCCCAGCCTCGGCCACTTCAAGGGCCAGACGCCACACCCTGTTCAGGAAGCGGTGGGCTCCCTCCACCCCCTTCTCGGTCCATTCAAAGTCCACCTCCGGCGGTGCCACGAAGAGGATGAAGGTCCGGGCGGTGTCAGCCCCGTAAGTGCTGGTGATCTCATCCACCGAAACTATGTTACCCAGAGATTTGGACATGGCTTTCCCGTCCTTCAGGACCATCCCCTGGGTGAAGAGGGCCGCAAAGGGTTCGTCCACAGGGCTGAGCCCGATGTCCCTGAGGAACTTGGTGAAGAAGCGGGAGTAAAGGAGGTGGAGGATGGCATGTTCAATCCCGCCTGTATACTGGTCCACAGGCATCCAGTAAGCGGCTTTTTTCGGGTCAAAGGGCATTTCGGTATTGCGGGGATCGCAGTAGCGGAAGTAATACCAGGACGAATCCACAAAAGTGTCCATGGTATCGGTCTCGCGCCTGGCGGGGCCACCGCACTTCGGGCACGTGGTGTTGACGAATTCGGGGACGGTGGCAAGGGGGGATTCGCCTGTTCCGGTGGGGGTGAAGTCCACGTTTTCGGGAAGGAGCACCGGGAGCTGGTCCTCAGGCACGGGCACTATCCCGCACTTCTGGCAGTAAACGATGGGTATTGGGGTGCCCCAGTAGCGCTGGCGGCTTATGAGCCAGTCCCTCAACTTGTAGCTTATGGCGAATTCCCCGAGGCCCCTTTCCGCAAGCCATTCAATAGTGCGCTTCACTGCCACCTCGCCAGGGGTTCCCGTGAGGGGGCCGGAGTTTAACATGGTGCCGTAGCTGTCATGGAAGAGGATATCGCGGTAGAATTCCACCTCCCAGAGCATTTCGGCAACGGTGCGCCTGTCCCGGAGGGAGGGGTCAAGCTCTTTGCATTTCTCCAGTATGGCTTTCTCTTCGGCTATGGAACCCACGTTCATCACGCCGTCGGCGAAGACAAACTGCCACCCCGCTCCGAGCACTTCCGTCCAGGAGCCGGGCAGGATGAATTCCCGGACGAGGCGGATGTAGCGCTCCTTATCCTCCTCGGCCATGGTTACATAGAGGGACCCACCTTTCTCCTCAAAGGCGAAGCCTGCTTCCCTCAGGGCTTCGGGCAGGCCTTCCCGGTAAGAGCCTCTTCTCACCAGGCTCTTCGCCCTGCCGTCGGGCGGGGCGATGACGGGGATTACGGGCAGGCCGAACTTCAGGGCGAACTGGAAATCTCTCTCATCGTGGGCGGGAACCCCCATAACTGCCCCCGTCCCGTAGCCCATGAGGACGTAATCGGAAATCCAGATGGGGATGCGTTCCTGGTTGACGGGGTTTATGGCGTAGGCACCGATGAAAAGGCCGGTCTTTTCCTTCTCAGTGCTCAGGCGCTGGATTTCGCTCTGGAGGAAAGCGAACTCTTTGTATTCCTCCACTTCCCTGCGCTTTTCGGGGGCCGCAAGCTTCATCACCAGGGGATGCTCCGGGGCAAGGACCATGAAAGTGGTGCCCCAGAGGGTGTCGGGGCGGGTGGTGAAGACCACGATTTCGTCTCCGTTCTCGGCCCTGAAGTAGACCTTTGCCCCCTCGCTCTTCCCGATCCAGTTGGCCTGCATTAGCTTGACCTTCTCAGGCCAGCGTTCCAGCTCTTTCAGGTCTTCCAGGAGTTCATCAGCATAGGCCGTTATCCTGAGGAACCACTGCTCCATTTCCTTCTTGGTGACAGGGGTTTTGCAGCGCCAGCACCGCCCATCTATGACTTGCTCGTTGGCCAGGATGGTCTTGCAGGAAGGGCACCAGTTCACAGGCGCTTTGGCCCTGTAGGCGAGCCCCCTCTCAAACATCTTGATGAAGAACCACTGGTTCCAGCGGTAATAATTGGGGTCGTAAGAAGTGATCTCCCGGTCCCAGTCGTAACACACCCCCATCTTGCGCAGTTGCTCTTTCATCCGGATTATGCACCTTTCGGTCCATTCCCTGGGGTGGACCCCATACTTTATGGCCGCGTTTTCCGCGGGAAGGCCAAAGGAATCCCAGCCCATCGGGTTGAGGACGTTGTAGCCCCGCATGGTCCTGTAGCGGGCCACCAGGTCGCCTATGACGTAGTTCCGGCAGTGGCCCATGTGAAGGTCGCCTGAGGGGTAAGGATACATGACCAGGTTGTAGAACTTGGGTTTATCGTCCCTTTCAGTGACGTGGTAGAGCCTGTCTTCCTCCCAACGCTTCTGCCATTTGGGCTCTATCTCCTGAGGGATATACTTGTCCACCATAATTCCACCTCCTTCTCAGAGGTAAGTTAGCCAGCCATAGCGGTCTTCCTTCCTCCCTTCCACTACGGCGAAGAATTCTTCCTGAAGCCTGCGGGTGATTGGTCCCCTCTGGCCGTCCCCAATGGTTATGCCATCCACCGAGCGTATGGGGGTGATTTCGGCGGCAGTGCCAGTGAAGAAGAGTTCATCGGCCAGGTAGAGCATTTCGCGTGGGATCATCTCCTCCCGGACCTGGTAGCCCAGGTCGGTCGCCAGGGTTATGACCACTTTCCTGGTTACTCCTTCCAGTATTGAAGAAGCCAGAGGTGGGGTGTAGAGGATGCCCCTGTAGACCAGGAAGATGTTTTCGCCGCTTCCTTCGCTCACGTAACCGTTTATATCCAGGGCGATACCTTCGGCATAGCCGTGGTCGTGGGCTTCCATGGCGATGAGCTGGGAATTGAGGTATTGACCTCCCCATTTAGCTGCGGCGGGGAAGGTATCGGGGGCCATGCGGCGCCAGGAGCTCACCCCCACATCCACGCCTTTTTCTATTGCTTCAGCCCCGAGGTAACGGCCCCACTCTATGGTTATAATGGCCACTTCAACGGGGCAAGCCCTTGGGTCAAGGTTGAACCCTCCAGCTCCCCTGAAGACGATCGGGCGTATGTAGCAGGACCGGTGCTCATTAGTCCTGATCGTTTCAAGGATAGCGTTTTTGATTTCATCGGGCGAGTAGGGGATTTCCATCCGGTAAATCTTGCAGGAATTGAAGAGGCGGCGCACATGGTCATCAAGGCAGAAGACAGCCGTGCCCTTTGTGGTCTCATAAGCCCTTATGCCCTCAAACACCGAAGAGCCGTAATGTAAGGCGTGGGCCGAGACATGGACTGTGGCCTGCTCCCACGGCACGAGTTTGCCGTTGAACCATATCCACCGGGATTTTGGCATGGACATTTCAGCGCGCCTCCTCATTGATATTAAAAAACCCTTCGCCCCAGGGACGAAGGGTTTTCCTCCGCGGTACCACCCTGCTTGGCGGAAGAGCAAACTTCCGCCCTCTTTGGGCACGATAACGGTTGCCGACCGGCAGGGGGCTACTCATCCTTTCACCGCCGCAGCTCCCGGGCGAGTTCGGCCTGAGGCACTCCCTCGGGTGCCATTGCCAGGTTCGCACCCGCCCTGGCTCTCTGGAGGGATGGCCTACTACTCCCGTTCCCAGCTTTTGTTGGCTATTAAATTTTAAGGTGGAGCTGAGGGGATTCGAACCCCCGACCTCGTGAGTGCGATTCACGCGCTCTCCCAGCTGAGCTACAGCCCCACCTTTCAATGGAAATATTAAACCAAAAAGGGGCCTTTGTCAAGCCGGCAAAGTAAATGCGCCAGGACATGGTGACCCACAGAGGTAGCCCCCGCCTTCTCCCCTCGCAGGAAATGAGGGCACCCGGTCCGCCCCTTTTTCCAGGGGAGAAATAACGGCACAACCCCAGCCCTATCAGCTCTCCATGCCCCGCAGTCTGGCCCCGAGCTTCCTCTCCAGTTCCCTCACAATCCTTTCCCTCACCCTGGCCACCTCATCATCGCTGAGGGTCCGGTCGCTGGCCTGGAAGGTGAGGGAATAGGCCAGGCTCTTCTTCCCCGGCGGCACAGGCTTGCCTTTATAGAAGTCAAAGAGGATGGCGTTCTGGAGGAATGGTCTGCCTGCCTCCAGGATAACCCTGCGCACTTCCTCGGCCGGAACCTCCTCATCCACAACCACGGCTATGTCCTGAACCACGGCAGGATAGCGGGACACAGGCCTGAACTCCCTTACGGGAGAAGCATGGGAGGCAAGGGCTTCAAAGTTGAACTCAGCCATGAAGACCTCTTCCTTCTCCACCTCAAAAGCCACGGCTATATCGGGGTTAAGCTTGCCCAGGATGCCGATGGGTTCCCCTTTAACCTTCAGGAGGGCCGTCTGGCCCGGGAAAAAGGCCGGATCCTCTGCAGGGGTGAAGCTGTAATCCAGAATCCCCAGCCTTTCCACAAGCTCTTCAACCACCCCCTTTAGGTCAAAGAAATCCAGCTTTCTGCTCCCCCCGAACCAGCTGAGTTCCTCGGCCTCTCCAGCCATGGCTATGGCCAGGGTGGACCTTTCCATGGGAAGGTCGTTTTCCCTGGGCAGGTAAACGCGGGCCAGTTCAAAGATTTTGACCCCTTCGTGGAAGCGCAGGTTGTAGGCGAGGGTGCGCAGGAGGCTGGGCAGGAGGGTCGGCCGGAGGAAGACATGCTCAGGGGTCATGGGGTTGGCTACGGAGAGGAGAGGCATGGGGTGGGCGATGCCGAATTTGTCCAGGAGTTCCTGGCTGACCAGGGCATAAGTCTTAACCTCGTGCAGGCCGCAGGCTACCAGTATGTCCCTGGCGGCTTCTTCCCACCTGAGAAGCTCGGGGTAAATCTGGGGAGCGGTGGGGGTCGGGATCATCTCAGTTGGGATGAGGTCGTAGCCGGCTATCCTTGCCACCTCCTCCACCAGGTCGGCGGGCTCTTCCACATCGCCCCGGTGGGTGGGGACGGTCACCAGGTAGGTGTGGGGGTCTTTCTCCTCCAGTTCAAAGCCCAGTTTGCTCAGGATGGAAGCCACCCGCTCTTTCGGGTAGCTTATTCCAATGAATCGCTCCAGTTCTCCCAGGTGGAAGGTTATGGTCCGGCGAGGGGGAAGCGGGATGTGGACGTCCACCAGGCCTCTGGCGATGGTCCCTCCGGCCCATTCCCTGATGAGCTGGGCAGTTCGCCTGGCCCCCTCGGGGGGGAGGTGGGGGTCAAGGCCCTTCTCAAACCGGAGGGAGGCCTCGGTCCTCAGGCCCAGAAGCCTTGAGGTCCGCCTTATGCTCACCCGGTTGAAGTTGGCCGATTCAATCAGGACGTTCCTGGTTTCGGAAGTTACCTCGCTTTCCGCCCCTCCCATGACTCCGGCTATGGCTACCGGGCCTTCAGCATCGGCTATGAGGAGGGTATCGGGGAGGAGGTCTCGCCTCAATCCATCCAGGGTGGTGAAGGATCTGTCTCCGCCAGCCCTGCGGACGATTATCTTTCTCCCCCGGATTTTCTCGTAGTCAAAGGCGTGGATGGGCTGCCCCAGCTCCAGCATGACGTAGTTGGTGGCATCCACCACATTGTTTATCGGCCTCATCCCCGCCGCCCTCAAGCGCCTTTGAATGAGGTAAGGCGATGGACCGATCTCAACTCCGGTGACAATGGCTGCCACGTATCGGGAGCACAGATCGGGGTCGGCGATTTCAACCTCAATGAACTCGCCGGCTTCGGCTTCGCCCTCGGGGTAATCAATGACCGGCGGACGGAATTCGGCATCGGTTAGAGCAGCCACTTCTCTGGCTATGCCCACGATGGAGAGGCAATCGGGGCGATTGGTCGGCACCTCAACCTCAAGGATGATGTCCCCAAGGTAATCGGCCAGGGGCATCCCGACGGGGGCATCATCGGGGAGGATGATGACGGTTTCGTGGTCGTCCGAGAGGTCCAGCTCTTTCTCCGAGCAAACCATTCCGGGGGATAGCACCCCCCTTATCTTTGCTGGCTTGAGGGTGAAATACGTTTTCTGAGGGGAGTAAGGATCCACGAGGCGGGCCCCGGCCAGGGCCAGGGCCACTTTCTGCCCCCTCTGGCCGACTTTTATATTGGGCGCTCCGGTTACCACCTCCAGGGGTTCAGCCGCCCCGTAATCCACCACAGCTATGGTCAGGCGGTCGGCGTTGGGGTGGGGTTTCACTTCCAGGATCTGGCCCACGAATATCTTGTCCCGTTCCCAGTGTTCCCCCACCCGGTGGATTTCCGCCACTTCAAATCCGGCCATGGTCAGCCTGTAGGCCAGTTCTTCGGGGGCAAGCTTTATTTCAACGTAATCCTTGAGCCAGCTCAGGGGGACCTTCATCTCTCCTCCTTTCAGGAGCGGAATTGCTTCAGGAAGCGCAAATCGTTAGCGTAGAAATAGCGGATATCGTCAATCCTGTGCTTGAGCATGGCGATCCTTTCCACCCCCATGCCGAAGGCGAAGCCCGTGTATGTATCGGGGTCGATTCCCACGTTGCGCAGGACCTGGGGGTGGACCATTCCTGCTCCGAGGATTTCCAGCCAGCCGGTGAACTTGCAAACTCGGCATCCTTTTCCGCCACATACGATGCAGTCCATGGCCATGTCGGCCCCTGGCTCCACGAAGGGGAAGTAATCGCACCGGAAGCGGACTTTCCTTTCCCTTCCGAACATTTCCCGGACGAAGGCGGTGAGGACTCCTTTGAGGTGGGCCATGGTTATGCCTTTGTCCACTGCAAGCCCTTCCACCTGGTAGAACATCCACTCGTGGGAGGCGTCAGTGGCTTCGTGGCGGTAGCACCTGCCCGGGACCACGACCCTTATCGGCGGCTTCATGGCCTGCATGACCCTTATCTGGTCAGGGGAGGTGTGGGTGCGGAGGAGCATGCTCCCGTTCCTGCCGTAGGGAGGGGCGATGTAGAGGGTATCCCACATGTCTCTGGCGGGGTGCTCAGGGGGTATGTTCAGGAGGGTGAAGTTGTAGTCGTCCCATTCCACCTCCGGCCCTTCGTAGACCCCGAAACCCATGCGGGAGAAGATTTCAATGATTTCCCGGAGGGTCTGGGTTACCGGGTGGAGGGTGCCGACCTGGGGCCTCCTTCCGGGGAGGGTTACGTCAACAGCCTGGGCCCTGGCGGCCTGGAGGCGTTCGGCTTCTCTGATGGCGGCGGCTTTCTCCTCGTATAGCCTGGTCAATTCATCCCGGAGGTTGTTGGCGGCTTCCCCTGCTGCCGGCCTTTCTTCAGGGGGGAGGTCCTTTATCCGGCGCAGGAGCTGGGTTACGTGGCCCTTTTTGCCCAGGTAATTCCTTTTCCATTCCTCAAGGGCCGCGGAACTGGTCACGTTTTCCAGTTCCTGGAGGGCTTTTTCCCTTAAGGCTCTTATCTGCTCCAGCATTTCCCCCTCCTTAAAAGGGTTGAGGATAAACGTGGGGTGCAGGGGACTTTGTCCTCCTGCTTTTCCTCCTGGGATACTCCGGGAAGATTTAAAGAAAAAGGCTGCCCCAGGGACGAAGAGGCAGCCTTTTCCTCTCCGCGTTACCACCCTGATTGGCCGGACGGAGCCGGCCCCCTTGTTGGACGCGGGCCCTTTTAACGGTGGGCTTCCGGGGCAGACTACTTGGGATAAGCCCGTTCGCCTGCCCGGCTCGGGAGCGAACTTCAGCAGGCTTCACCTGGGGGGAGGTCCCAGCCTCGCCTCCCCTTCTCTGTCAGGCTCCCCCTGCCTACTCCTCTCCGTCATCGCCTTTGGGCATATTTTGGAGAATATTATACCCGAAAAACCGGCTCAGTCAAGAGGGAAAACAGGGGGTGCAGGGGGACAAAGTCCCCCTGACGGGGGGAGGTGGGGGGTGTCCCCCC
>DAOUBN010000003.1:0-2739 GCA_034432815.1 Anaerolineae bacterium
ACGGCGGCGAGGGCGCTCCTGGCCGGGAAGCCGTAGGCGAAAACCAGCACATCCACCTCGCCGTCGCAGAACCTCTCATCCACCCGGACGATCTCATCCAGATGGTTGAGGATTTTATCCCGGAAGCGGGAAGTCAAGGAAGCCTGGGCCTTTGCGCTGACCGTCCGCCGGTATCCCCACTCATCGTGGGTGGAGCCGGTGACCAGCACTCTGTGGCCCTGGCCGAATATGGGCATGGGAGGCACTTCAGCTCCGCCGAAGGGCGGGATCTTCTCCCCGGGAAGCGTCCTCAGCCTCTCGTAAACCTCAACCTCCGGAGGTATGATCAAGCCTTCCCTCATGTGGCCCACGGCTTCATCCGCCGCCACTATGACCGGGATCCGGAACCTTTCAGCGAGGTTGAAGGCCTGAACCGTGAGGTCAAACATCTCCTGGACCGACCATGGGGCGAGGACGATGATCTCATAATCGCCGTGGGCTCCCCAGCGCAGTTGCATCACATCCCCCTGAGCCGGGCGGGTGGCCTGGCCTGTGGCAGGCCCTGCCCTCTGCACATCCACCACCACGATGGGGGTTTCGGTCATTATGGCGTAGCCGATGTTCTCCAGCATCAGGGATATGCCCGGGCCGCTTGTGGCAGTCATGGCCTTGGCCCCGGCCCAGGAAGCACCGATGCAGGAGGCGATGGAGCCTATTTCATCTTCCATCTGGATGAAAACCCTGCCGTCGCCGAGTTCCAGGAAGCGGCGGCAGATGTGATGCATTATCTCGCTGGCGGGGGTTATGGGGTAGCCGGCGTAGTAATTGCACCCCGCGGCAATGGCTCCTTCGGCGCAGGCCTCGTCTCCCTGCAGGAAGTGCCGGCCCGGCGGAAGGGGCGGTTTGAGGGTCCTCCATCCTCCTTCAGGCATTGCCCTCCCCCTCGTAAACGGCAATGGCTATATCGGGGCACCAGAGCTCGCAGAGCCGGCAGACGGTGCACTTTTCCGGGTGAGCCGGGATGACCGGGTGCAGGCCCCTGACGAAGCGGGAGTAATCCACCTCCAGCACCTTGCGGGGGCACATTTCCACGCAGATGTAGCAGGCCTTGCACCACTCGGTATTGACTTCAATGCGGGGGACAGCCATGGCTATACGAGCTGGACACCCTCAATCTCCCTTGAGGCCTCTTCCAGTTCCCTGGAGGCCTCCTTCAGGAGGGAGGAAGCCCTGGCGAGCCTTTCGGAAACCCCCTTTAGGCCGGCCGCTTCGGCCTTAGCCGCCCATTCTGCGAACTTCTCGGCGTGCTCCTCATTGTGCTCAATCCAGTGGCCAAGGTATCCCCGCAGAAGGAAGATCACGTCCTGCATTTTACTTCCCCCTTTCAAATCGCGGCCTGAGAGCAGGAGATTGCCCCTTTATTTCACGGCTTTCACAATCTGCTGGACGAAGAGGACCTCGGGCATTGCCCCCTCAATGAAGAAGGTCTCGTTCACCACGGTCTTGGGAACGCCGTGGACGTGGTATTTGACTGCCAGGTGGGGGAACTCAATGGCCTCCACCATATCTGCCCGGATGAGATCGCTTTCAATAGCCATCTTGTGGGCCAACCTGACCGCCATGGGGCAGTATGGTCAGGTTGGGGTGACGAAAACCTGGATGTGGACGGGCTTAGTGAGGGTGGCTATGGCCTTCTTGCTGGCCTCCGAAAGGCCCGATTCACCACGCGAGACATCCACAATGTCTTCCAGCAAAGTGGTGAACTCATAGCCTGAGGGGATACCGTAGAAGCGGATGCCGTAATCCTTCTGGCCGATCACGGCAATGGCGGGGATCTTGTCCACCTTGTATTCTTCGGCTTTGGGTTTGTCAGTCACGAAGTTGTAGATTTCGGCAGTGATTTTCGGGGAAAGTTCGGCGATTTCCTCCACCAGTTGCCTGGTTTCAGCGCAGTATTCGCACTCAATTTCTTGGGTGAACATCACCAGGCGGACAGGATTCACCAGGTTCTGCTCAAAGAACTGCTTTATGTGCTCCCTTTCCCTTGCCGGGATGAGAGGCATCTTGCCCTCCTTAAGAGTGAGCTTTCCCGGGGCCAACGGCCCCTCTCTTCAGATCCCTCAGCCTACCGTGGAGGTGGAACAGGAAGACCTCGCAGTGCTGGTGTTACCCTTAGAGCCTGTGAAGCCGAAAAGGGAGATCTTGCGCCGGACATTCTGGCTGTGGCACCTGGGGCATTCCACCTCCTCAGCTCTGAAAGGGGAAAGGACAAAGGTTTCAAACTCTTCCCCGCACTCATTGCACTGATACTCGTAGATCGGCATCCCTTTCACCTCCTTCCCGCCTGATTCATACCGGCCGGGGGTATAGCTTACAACAGAACTGCGCCTTTGTCAAGAAGACCCCGGGGCATCCACAGGAGCCAGGATTACCAGCCGCACATGGGGATTTTCATAGCGGTCCTGGAAACCAGAGCCTGTTCCATTTAAGCCCTCAGGATGCTTCTCAGCCAGGGCCTTACCAATGGGCATCAATAACTCCTGCAAAATGGTAAGAGGCAGCCGACGCACCCGGTAAGACATGCGCCACAACGTTTTCAAAAGCGAGGTTGTCCCCGTTGCTGAACCAGAGTGCGCGCCTTATCTTCATCGGGAGGGAGAGGCGAGCTCGCTGCAAGGCTTTTCCCCCCTCGGTAACTATAAATGCGCCTCCTCCCTCCTGAAGTCACCCCCCCCTATTTTTCGAACAGCCCCCCCGCAG
>DAOUBN010000004.1:0-2986 GCA_034432815.1 Anaerolineae bacterium
GCACACGGTGAAGGTAAAAGCTCACGCTACTCTTTCTCGCCCGGTAATCATTGACGGCTTTCTGGTTAAAAAGCCTTTCTGGCTTCCGTGAACCCTGCAAGCTCCTTCTGCAAGTTCTCAGGGAGTCCCCGCCCTCGCTTGCCTTGGGTCCGCCGGGGCTCAGGGCCCCCCTCGCGGCCAGGTTGTGAGGGTGGCTGCTCGCCCCTAAATTCCGGAAGAAAAGGTCGGGGGAACACCCCCCGCTCCCCCCTGCACACTCCGATTTTTCCCACCCTCGTTTGCCGAGGGTTCGCTGGGGTTCAGGGGAGGGAAGGTTATCTCCAGTATCGGACCCTCAGGAGTGAGCCTGGCCACTGGCTGGGGCGAGGGGGGTGGGAAGGGGTTGATGGGAACGTAGGGGTTCAAGAAGATTATGAGGTAAACCCCTCCTACCAGCAGGCTCAACATGAAGAAAAGCAGGGCCAGAGCCCTGAGGAGAGCGTCGCTTACCTTTACCCTTCTTAGCATTGGAGCCTCCCTGGCCTATTTTGCCCCCTGGTAAGCGAAGATCTGCGCATCTTCAAGGTAAAGGGGCTGAAGCAGCCCCCGGGATCCCCCGGAAGAGGCCTCTTTCATTTCGGCTGCAACCTCTTCCAGGGATGCATCAACGTAAAGGCCGAGCAGGGCATAGCACGCTTTCAGGCTCGCTATTTCGGTCCAGGCCCTGTTTGCCTGTTGAGGTTCGGGCAAGGACACGGCCTCTTCAGCGTAAACGGCGAAGAGCTCCTCGTAGGAGTGAGCGAGCTCCCGCCGGATTGAGCCGGCGTCTTTTTCCCACTCGGGCACAAGGCTGACCCCGAAACCCTTCACGGCCACCCTGTATTTTAAGGTAAGCCAGGCTATCTTTTCAAGCAGCCAGCCCGCCTTCTGGGCGAGGGCTGTTTCGGAGGAGATCTTTTCCTGGTAGAGGGCAAGCCGTTCGAAATCCTCGCTTTTCAGGGCTTCCCCCAGGGCTTTCAGGTTCCCAGCTGAGGGCGATGAAGCCGCGGAGAAAGCCAGCCTTTCCCGTTTTTCCGCGCTGTAATATTCCTCGGGCAACGATGAGAATTCTCTGAGGGCCAGAGCCGGTTCCAGGTATTTGGTGGAGGTTTCACCGGGGTTCACTTCCTTCCCCAGTTTCCGGGCCAGGGCGATCCGCTGGGCTTTTTTCAGGTAAGGGCTGAAGGAGACCAGCGCTTCAGCCTGGCTCAGGACGAAGTCCCCCCTCTCCTTTTCCCCCATTTCCCTCAGGCCCTTCCCAACCGTGATGAGAGCTTCAGCCCGCTCGGGATCGGACAGATACGGGCTCAGGATGGCTATGTTGTAGGCCTGGCCATAGGCGAGGAGAGCCCTGTCACGCTGTCCTTTCTCCCTGAAAGCCTGTGCGAGGGCGATCCAGCTCCCAAGCCTTTCCTGATGCTCCATTGAGGTGGAGAAAGCCAGGGTTACATAGGCCGTTTCCAGTTCCCCTTCTTCCAGGGCTCTCCTGAAGACCTGGGAATCGGAATGGCCGGCCAGGGATAGGAGGGCCAGAGAGGGCTTCACTCTGCCCGGGGAAAAGCCCGTGAGGACATCGCTCCTGGGGTAAAGTTCAAAGGGCCTGTGGGAGAACCAGAATCGCAGCCCCAGGAAAAGCACTGCTCCCAGGAGCAGCGAGCCCGCCGTTATCAGCGCCCAGCCCCAGAGCTTCCTCATTCCAGAAGCCTCTGGATGCGGGCGGAGGCTTTTTCTTTCTCCAGCCATTCCCTGAATTTTCTCTCCCTGAACAGCCTTTTCGTTTCTTCCGAAAGGGGATGGGAAGGGTCCTTCTCCAGGACCTGGATTATGTGGTATCCGTAGTAGCTTTTCACCACCCCACTTATCTGGCCCGGGGCCAGGGAGAAAGCCGCTTCCTCCAGCTCCGGCGGTAGTCCGGAAAAGCCTTTGGGGAAGAAGCCGAGGTCGCCCCCGAGTTCCCTGGTGAATTCATCCTGAGAATACTGGCGGGCTAAGGAGGCGAAATCCTCGCCCTGCTTTAATCTTTCCAGGATTTTCAGCGCCTCCTCCTCGCTGTTGAGGAGGATATGGCGGGCATGGACCTGCTCCATGGTTTCGGGCGGAGGGGGCACCACAGCCTCAAAGAGCTTCAGGCTCAGAAGCTGAGCCCTGGTCATTTCCCTGAACTCTTCCGGGGTCAATTCGTTCTCCTGAAGCCAGCGGTTGAAGTTTTCCTCTCCTCCCTGCTGGATTATCTTCCGGATGTGTTCCTCCAGCTCTTCAGGGGCGACCTTTATCCCCAGCCTTGCTGCAGCCTGCTCCATCACAGCCTGGTCTATGAGGCTTTCCAGGACCTGGCGGCGCATTTGTTCCAGGGTCTGGGGATCAAGCTTCTCCCCTGAAGCCTCCATGGCTTTCTGCAGGTGCCGCAGTTGCCTTTCAAGGTTCTCGCGGAATATGGGCTGATCGTTTACAAGGGCCACCACATTCTGAGGGAGCGGGGAAGGCGTCGGGGTGGGGAGAGGAGCAACAGTTGCAGTCCCGGGAAAACAGGAGCTTGCAAGGAAAGCGAGGGCTAAAATAAAAAACAAGGCTTTTTTCATGGCCTGGGCTCCGCCTAAAGCTCTGGCTTTATTATAGCTTTAAGGGGAGGATAGTGCAAGATAAAGCTCATGAGCGCGGGGCTTTCCGCCATTCTCACGCGAGGAGGAAAGAAGGGGCGCAGGTAAGCATGAGAGCATCTCCCTCGCAAGGATGATATAATTAGCTGGCCACCCTTTTATGTCTTTCGCGCAATAGCGTGAGTCCTCCCGAAGTTATCCTTCAACCCCTTCTTGCAAATAAGCTGGTTTCGGAAAGATAATCTTGATAGGTTGACGGAAAATAGCATGGCTAAGCACCAATTCCCCCTTTTCAAGCCGAGTAATGTTGGTTTTTACAGCGGGGTCAAAAAAGCGATAATGGACAGCGGATAGTTCTGCTGAGCTGCTTC
>DAOUBN010000005.1:0-4081 GCA_034432815.1 Anaerolineae bacterium
GGGGCGGTCTCCGGCCCCCGCGGGGGGGGTGGGGGGGGCCCCCCCCAGAAAAACAACCCAAGGGGCGAGCAGCCATCCCCCGCAACCCGGCCACGAGGGGGACCCTGAACCCAGCGAACCCTGAGCGAACGAGGGTGGGGAAAAAATCGGGAGGGTGCAGGAGGCGAAGCCTCTATGCCACGGGGTTGGGAAATGTGTCCCCAGAAAAACAAATCAGGGGGGTGGAGGGGGCTTTGCCCCCTCCCGGGGGGTATGGGGGGTGTCCCCCCAGAAAAACAAACCAAGGGGCGAGCAGCCATCCCCCGCAACCCGGCCACGAGGGGGACCCTGAACCCCGGCAAACCCTGAGCAAACGAGGGTGGGGAAAAATCGGGAGGGTGCAGGGGGGCAAGCCTCCATGCTTTCAATCCCAGTCCTCACAAACAGGAGGAAAAATGAGCGAAATTGAAATCAAACCGGTGGAAACCCCTAAAGAACTTGAGCAGTTTATCCTCTTCCCCTGGAAAGTCTACGCCAATGACCCCTACTGGGTCCCGCCCCTGATAAGCGAACGCAAGGCCTTCTTTGACCCCAACCGCAACCCCTTCTTCCGGCATGCTGAAGTCCAGCTCTTCCTGGCCTTCAGAGGCAGGGAAGTGGTCGGCACCATCTCCGCTCACATAAACTACAACCACAACAGCTTCCACGGAGAGAAGGCAGGCTTCTTTGGGTTCTTTGAGTGCGTTGAGGATTTTGCTGTAGCTCAGGCGCTCCTGGACACAGCCTGCCAGTGGGTGGCGGAAAGAGGGATGGAGGTAATCAGGGGGCCAATGAACTTTTCCACCAACGAGGAATGCGGCCTCCTTGTGGAAGGCTTTGACTCCCGCCCCGTGGTCATGATGACCTACAATCCCCGCTACTATGTGGACTTCATTGAGAAAGCCGGCTTCGTCAAGGCGATGGACCTTTACGCCTACATAATGCAGGCCGAAGACCTTAAGAACAATGCCGAAAACCTGCCAGAGAAAGTCTTCAAGGCAGCCGAAGCAGCCTTGAGCCACCCCAGAATTAAAGTCAGGAACCTGAACCTGAGGGATTTTGACCGGGAGGTAGAAAGGGGGTGGAGAGTCTATAACTCCGCCTGGAGCAAGAACTGGGGCTTCGTCCCCCTGACCTGGGAAGAATTCAAGCACATGGCTTACGGCCTGAAGGTTTTCCTTGACCCCGAGCTGGTCTTCGTGGCCGAGGCCGATGGAGAGCCGGTGGGTCTTTCAGTCACTCTGCCCGATGTAAACATCCCGCTGCACAGGATGAACGGAAGGCTCTTCCCCCTGGGCTGGCTCAAGTTTCTCTGGTATAAAAGGAAAATTGACACGGCTCGCTTCTTCATGATGGGGGTGGTGGAAGGATACCGCAACCTGGGGATAGATGCCGTCTTCTACCTGGAGACGGCCAAAGCTCTCCTGAGGAAGGGCTACACCCGGTGCGAGATGTCCTGGATTCTGGAGAACAACACCATGATGAACCGGATAATCCAGCGCCTCGGCGGGCGCGTCTACAAGGTTTACCGGATTTATGAGAAAGCCCTGGCTTAGGAGCATTTCGGTCCTGGCCGTTTACACTCTTCTCGCCCTGGCCTTCACCTGGCCCCTCCCTCTGCATTTTGCGACTCATGTCCCCGGGGATGGCGGGGATGACCCTGCTCTGACCTGGAACCTGTGGTGGGTAAAGCATGCGCTCCTGGACCTCCGGATTTCCCCTTTTTACTGCCAGCACATGTTTTACCCCATCGGGGTGAATCTGGCCTTCTACACTCTGACGGTCCTCAACGGGGTGCTCTCCATCCCGCTCCAGCTGACTTTCGGCCTGATCCCGGCCTCCAACATCATCCTCATCTCCTCCTTCGTGCTTTCCGCTCTGGGAGCTTACCTCCTGGCCAGAAGCGTGAGCGGCTCGCGCTCGGAGACATGGCCTTTCCTGGCCGGCCTCATTTACGGCTATGCCTCCTGCAAGCTCTTTTATGCCGCTCTCGGGCAGTTCAACATTGCCAGCTCCCAGTGGATGCCTTTCTTCATCCTGTCCCTTTTAAAACTCGGGAGAAAGGGCGAATTTAAATGGTCGGTCGTCGGAGCACTTTTCCTCCTCTTTCAGGCCTGGGCCGAGATGACCTTTGCCTCTTTCCTGCTCCTCTTCACGGCTTTCTATGCAGCCTGGGCCCTCGCCTTCCGCCTCCGCCCTCTGTGTCCCTTCCTGGCTCACATGGCCCTCATGCTCTCCATCTTCGCCCTGGGCATATCCCCCATCCTCCTGGCCATGGTGCCGGATCTGATGGCCGAAGGAGATTTCTTCCTCCGTGGGACCGGCTTTGCAGAGGTCTTTTCGGCTGATCCCCTCGGGCTCTTTCTGCCCACGCGCCTGCATCCCCTGCTGGGGAACATCGTGGATCGCTTCCCTTTCCCCCACGATAAAGGGCAGCATCTTTATCCTGGCTTTGCGGTGCTGGCGCTCGCTCTGGCCGGGCTGAAGAGGAAAGAAGCCCGGTTCTGGGTAGTGGGTGCGCTCCTCTTCGCCCTGCTATCTTTCGGCCCCGTCCTGCACTTCAACGGCAGGGACACCGGGATCCCGATGCCCTTCGCCATCCTTCAGGAAATCCCTTTCTTCAAGGGCAACCGTTACCCCGGCCGATACAATACCTTGGTGATGCTCTGCCTGGCTGTGGCCGCCTCCATCGGGGCTGATTCTATCTCCAGAAGATTCCAGGCCCGGAAAAGCCTCTTCGCCTTCCTGGCCCTGCTCATCGCTTTTGAGCACCTCTCAATCCCGCTGCCTTTATCGGACATGCGCATTCCGGAAGCTTACAGGACCATCGCCTCCGACCCGGAGCCGGGGACCGTGCTGGAGATACCTCTGGCCTGGCGGAACAGCTTCCGGATAACCGGGACTATGGATCCGGTCATCATGTTCGCGCAGTATTACCAGACCTTGCACCAGCGGCCCATCCTGGGCGGGAATACCTCCCGCAACCCCGAGTTCAAGTTCCAGTATTTCACCGAAGCCCCCATCCTCAACACCATCGTGGCGCTGGAGAACGGCCACACGCTGTGGCCGGAGATTATAGAAGAGGATAAGAAATTCGCCCCTTATTTTTTCCGCTTCTTCAGCATCCGCTACATTGTGGTTCACCCCAGCAAGGTCCCGCCGGCGCTGCTGGATTACCTGGCTGAGGTTTTCGGCCTGGATTTTCCTCCGGACCCGGTGAGCGATCCCCTCGTTTTCAGGGTTGAGGCTCCTCCGCTCCCGGACCACATTGCTCTTGAGATGGGGGAACCTCTGGCCCATTTGAGCCGCGGGGAGGGCTGGTCTCCTGTGCCCACAGGGGACCGCGTCTGGGTCCAGAGGCGGAAAGCCCGCCTTTTCGTCCCCCTTAAAGCCGGAGCTTACCGCGTCAAAATTGAAGTCTTCTCCCCGGGCGACGGCCAGGTCATGACGCTGGAGGCAGGAGGGAGGAAGCTGGCTGAATTCACCCTGAAGATGGGCTGGCAGGAGTGCGAGGCCTCTGTCCCTCCGGGAATTCTGAAAGATGGGCTCAACGAGATCACCCTCCGCTTTTCTCGCCTCTTCCCACCCCCCGAAGGTATTCTGGTCCGGAGCGCCGGGATGCACGTGGGCGATTTCGCTCACATTTACATAAAGGGCAGGGATGTATCCCCCGACAGGCGTGGCTACAATGTGGCCGTTATCCTGCCGGAAGGTAAGGTTAAAGAGGTGGCATCTTTTGACACCTTCGCCTCGGAAGAGGAATCGGACAAGTTTGCGGATTACCTGGCCTCTGTCCCCGAGGGCTACATTGTAGCGCTCGGCGTCAGGGATGAAGCTTCGCTCAGGCTTACCGGCGGAGCAGTTGAGGTTCTCCGCGCCCTTGGGTCCAGGGTGGACCTGAGGGGATGCTTCCGGTGCTCCCATGCTTTTCTCGGGGTAAAGGGTGAGGGAGCGATGGGGGAAGCCTACCATCCTTTCTGGAGGCAGGAGGGAGGAAGCTGGCTGAATTCACCCTGAAGATGGGCTGGCAGGAGTGCGAGGCCTCTGTCCCTCCGGGAATTCT
>DAOUBN010000006.1:0-3144 GCA_034432815.1 Anaerolineae bacterium
GCCCTTTCCCAAAAGGGTAAATCAAGGGGCGAGAAGGCAACTCCTGCAACCCGGCCACGAGGGGGACCCTGAACCCCGGCGAACCCTGAGCCAACGAGGGTGGGGAAAGAGGGGAGTGGAGGGGGCCCTGCCCCCTCCGGGGGGTCTGGGGGATGTCCCCCCAGAAAATCAGGGGGTGCAGGGGGGCGAAGCCCCCATGCCGGGGGGTTGCGGGGGTGTCCCCCCGCCCTTTCCTCCCCTTTCTCAAAGGGGTAAATCAAGGGGCGAGAAGGCAACTTTTGCAACCTGGCCAAGAGGGGGCCCTTTAACCCCGGCAAACCCTCAGCAAACGAAGGTGGGAAAAACCGGGAGTGCGGGGGGCGGAGCCCCCGTGCCAGGGGGTTACGGGGGGTGTCCCCCCGCCCTTTCCCAAAAGGGTAAATCAAGGGGCGAGAAGGCAACTCCCATAACCCGGCCACGAGGGGGACCCTGAACCCTGGCGAACCCTGAGCAAACGAGGGTGGGGAAAAAGAAAAAAGCAGGGGGATACCCCTCCCTTTCCCCCTGCACCCTCTGTTTTTCCTATCCCCCTGCCCGATTTGCTTGAATGACAGATGAGGGGCCGGGCAGGGGCAAAAGTCAAGCGCTGCGACTGGAGTTCTCTCCCCCGAGCTCCGGGGATAAACCCGGGGAAAAATCCCTCAGACTCAGGCCCTCTCTCCCCATGAAGTAGAGGCCTACGGCCGTGACGTAGGAATACTGGACGGCATAGGTCAGGATGGAAACGCTCAGGCCAACCTCTTTCGGCACGCCAAAGGCGGCCAGGGCCAGGATGGCAGCAGCCTGGTATGGCCCCAGGCCCCCCGGAGCGGCGGGTATCATTATCCCCAGGTTCACCGCCGACATCAAAAACAGGGCAGCCCATACCCCCTTCCAGCCAGCAAGGGGGATGCGCAGCGCCCTCATTCCAGCGTAATAGGTGACCGTTTCCACACCCCATATCACCACAGAGAAAGAAGCGGAGCGGAAGAAAACAGGCCAGGAGCGGAGGATTTCCAGCCCTCCGGTGAAAGAGGAGAAAACCCCCAGGGCTCTTTCCCTCCAGCGGCCAGGCAACGGGCTGAAAGCCCTGAGGATAAGACCTGTGGCGTGGTTCCGGAGCCCAAGGAGAAGGATAAGGACGAGGAAGGCCGAGAGGAAAAGGCCTGCCGAAAGGATGGCCACCCTCTTGCCCCAGTCTGGAAGGGGGTAGAAGAGGCCCACCGCCCCCATGGCCCCCACGATGGTGAGGCCATCCAGGACCCTTTCCACTACCACTGTGGCGAAGGAAAGGCTCGCCGATACCCTGCTTTTCCTGCTTATGAAATACGCCCTGGCGAATTCCCCAAGCCTTCCGGGAAGCAGGTTGTTCACGGTAAAGCCGATCATCAGAGGAGGGAAGAGGGCCGAGAAGGGAAAATCCCCCGCAGGCTCCATGATCCACTTCCAGCGGGTGGTCCTGAGGAAGTAAGAGAGGGAAGTGGACGCAAGGGCGATGGCCATGAAGCGGTAGTCAGCCTGGCGGAGGGCTTCCCACGTCCTGCCCCAGTCTATTTTCCTGACCGCCAGCGCGATGAAGAAAGCGGTGATCAGGAAGCCGATGAAGTTAAAAGCCCTTCTTCTCCTGATTTCTCCTCCTCCCTTTCCAGAGAATCAAGACCACGGCAAAACCGAGCATGTCCACTGTTAAGTCCAGCAGGGAACAGGCCCTCCCGGGGACGAAGCTCTGATGCCATTCGTCCAGGACAGCCCACCCGAAAGATATAGCGCCCGACGGGAACTCTTTCCCTCCCGTGGCCCTGAGCAGGAGGGAAGCCAGGATAGCATACTCCGCAAGGTGAACCAGGAGGTTCCGGGGTTCTCCTCCGGCTTCGGGCAAAAGAGCGCCGGGGATGGAGGAAAGAGCGAATATGGCGCCCATCCACAGGAGAGCTGGACCCCACCTCCCAAGGAAGGTCCTCATCCCCCGAAGCGTTCCCGCAGGAATTTGAGGACGCTCATGTCTACCAGGGGTTCCTCCTGCCAGCGCTCCTCCAGGTTCTCCCTCAGGCAGAGGTTCCTGAAAGCTTCCTTTGTGGCCTCGTCATACTGGCCCGAAAGGGGTCCCCTGTAATCCCCGGTTTTCAGGAGGATGCGCTGGATTTCCAGGGCTATCTCCCCCTTTATCTCCACCAGGTCCTCGGGCCTGGGCTTGAAGAAGTAGAGTTCGTACAGGCTGAGCAGCCTCCTGAGTTCCTTTATGGGCTCGGGGTGGTCATCAACCCGCAGGTCCACGTAGCGGTCGTTGAAGCCGCCGTATCCCCCCTTTTCCCTGACGACAAGGAGCGCCGCCGATTGCTGGCCTCGCCTGTCGCCTCCTGCGGCCTGACCTGCCTCCAGGGCAGCGAGGAGCCGGTGGGCCAGTTCGCCCTGGCTTTTCTCAAAGGCTTCGGCCATGGCTTCCACTACCTTTGGGCCGGCGAGGATATTTCCCTGGCATGCGTATCCGGGTCCCACGATGTGGCCCGCCCATTCAAAGCATCCTTTGCCCGTGTAGGCGGCCGCTCTCCCCTTAGCATCCACTATTCCCACCTGGCGCAAGTCCCGTCCTTCGTCCTCGGCTATGAGGATTTCCACCACTTCCGGAGCGGAAAGGCCCTGGCTCAGGAGTTCAAGCCCCCTCGGTCCGTAAGAGGTATTGGCCCAGGACTGGGTGGCTATAGCGCCGACATTGGCCCTGGCCCAGGGGACCACCGCCCCGGCCGCAAGGAACTTGGATTGCACTGCTACCCCCAGGTCGCCCGTCTCAGGGTCAAAGGCCACGATTGAGAAGGTTGAAAGCATGATTCCCTCCCGCTGAGGATTTTCTGCTTGCTGAACCTGTTGAGAAGGAGTGGGGGGACACCTGCCGGCGTGGGGGCTCCGCCCCCCTGCACCCCCTGATTTTCTGGGGGGACACCCCCCATGACCCCCGGGAGGGGGCAGGGCCCCCTGCACCCCCCTCTTTCCCCACCCTCGTTTGCTGAAGGTTCGCCAGGGTTCAGGGTCCCCCTCTGGCCGGGTTGCAGGAGTTGCCTTCTCGCCCCTTGATTTACCCTTTTGAGAAAGGGCGGGGGGACACCCCCCGCAACCCCCCGGCATGGGGGC
>DAOUBN010000007.1:0-1989 GCA_034432815.1 Anaerolineae bacterium
GGGGGCACCCCCCACTTCCCCCCGCCAGGGGGACTCCGTCCCCCTGCTTTTGCTCTTTCATGGGGGGTGGAGGGGGCGAAGCCCCCATGCCGGGGGGTTGCGGGGGGTGTCCCCCCGCCCTTTCCTTCCTTTTCCCAAAGGGGCGAGAAGGCAACTCCTGCAACCCGGCCATGAGTGGGACCCTGAACGTGGGCGAACCCTCAGCAAACGAGGGTGGGGAAAATTAGGGGTGGAGGGGGCAAAGCCCCCTCCCGGGGGGCATGGGGGGTGCCCCCCAAAATCGGGGGGTGCAGGGGGGCGAAGCCCCCATGCCGGGGGGCCGTGGGGGGTGTCCCCCCAGAAAAACCAATCAAAGGGGCGAGTAGCCACCCCCTCGCAACCCGGCCACGAGGGGGACCCTGAACGCAGGCAAACCCTCAGCCAGCGAGGGTGGGGAAAATTGAGGGCGGAGGGGGCAGAACCTCCCTCCAGGTATCTCTCAGAGGAGGTGCAGATGGAAACCATACTGGTTGTGGAAGACAACCTCGCCCTCCTTTACGGGCTGAAAGACCTCCTGGAGAGAGAAGGCTACCAGGTCCTCACAGCGCGCGACGGTGTGGAAGCCCTTGAAATCATGAAAACAACCTGCCCCGACCTCATCATCGCCGACATAATGATGCCCAGGATGGATGGCTATGCTTTCTACGAAGCCGTCCGGAGCCGGCCGGAGTGGGTCCCCATCCCCTTCATCTTCCTCACTGCAAAAGCCACCCGCGATGACATCATAAAGGGCAAAGCTATGGGAGCCGAGGACTACATCACCAAGCCTTTTGACGTCCGGGAACTCCTGGCAGTGGTCCGCTCCCGCCTGGAAAGGGCCAGAGCCGTCAGGGAAATCTCGGAAGCAAAGGTGGAAAAACTCAAGGAGCAGATTATAACCGCCCTCAGCCACGAACTCAGGACGCCTTTAACCTACGTGGTGGGTTACACCGAACTGGCCCTGGAAGACCTGAAATCCATGCCTGCAAATGCCCTGCAGGATTACCTCCAGGAAGTAAAGAGGGGGGCAGACCGCCTCACCAGGCTCGTGGAAGATTTCCTCCTGTTACTCCAGATAGACACCGGCCGGGCCAGGGAACAGGTCCAGCAATTGGCAGAAGTTCGGGCAGACCTGCCGGAGATCGTGGGCAAAGTGGTGGAGAAATACCGCCCTCTGGCCGAAAGCCGGGGGGTCCGCCTGGAATTCCAGGTAACCCCTCCCATCCCGCCTGTCCGCATCCTTGAGCCCCTCTTCGCCGATGCCCTCGGCCGGCTCCTGGACAACGCCATCAAATTCTCCCTCCGGGAGGAGAAAGAGGTCACCGTTCACCTGAGGGGAGAAGAGGATTCTGTGAAAGTAACCGTTCAGGACAGGGGCATAGGGATTCCGCCAGAAGAGATCCCCCACCTCTTTGAGAGGTTCAGGCAGATAGGGAGGGAGAGGACCGAACAGCAGGGCCTCGGGCTGGGGCTGGCTATAGCGAAAGAAATAGTGGAGCTTCACGGGGGAAGGATAGAAGTGGAAAGCCGACCCGGCTCCGGAAGCTCCTTCACCATCTGTCTCCCTCAAGCGTCCTGAAACTTGCCATCAGCGGCGTTTCCGGGTATACTATTTACCCGATATGGGAACGGTAGAAGTCGGGATTGGAAGGCTATTACAGGGATCGGCCTGTGAAGGGCCTGGGATTCTTTTCTCCCAGGCCCTTGTTTTTTAAGGTGGTTCAGGGGGGCGAAGCCTCTTGCTTCTTTTCCCCACCCCCGTTCCCTGCGGCCACGTCTGGCTTCAGGGCCCCCCTCGTGGACAGGTTTCAGGAGATGCCATCTCGCCCCCTATTTTGTTTCTGTGGGGGGACACCCCCCACCTCCCCCTGTCATGGGGACTCCGTCCCCCTGCACCCCCTGTTTTTCCTCTTCCACGGGGGTGGAGGGGGCTTTGCCCCCTCCCGGGGGGGCTGGGGGGTGTCCCCCAAA
>DAOUBN010000008.1:0-1809 GCA_034432815.1 Anaerolineae bacterium
CCGGTTTTTCCCCGCCCTCGTTGGCTAAGGGTTCGCCGGGCTTCAGGGGCCCCCTCGTGGCCGGGTTGCAGGAGGGGGCTGCTCGCCCCTTGTTTTACCCCTTTGAGAAAGGGGAGGAAAGGGCGGGGGGACACCCCCCGCAGCCCCCCTGCACCCCCCGGGAGAGGGCAGAGCCCCCTCCGACCAGGGGCACATACCCGGCCCCCCGGGTATAGGGGCTATGTCCCTTTGAACCCCCCTTTAATGTTCTGGCGCAGGTAGGCTATGATGAATTCATCAAGATCGCCATCCAGCACCCGGAAGGGATCGGTGACTTCCACCCCGGTTCGGAGGTCCTTTACCAGCTTGTAGGGGTGAAGGACGTAGGAGCGGATCTGGTTGCCCCATTCGGCTTCCACGTGCTCCCCTTTGATCTGGGCCAGCTCTCTGGCTTTCTCCTCCCTCTTCCTTTCGTAAAGTTTGGCTTTCAGGATGCGCAGGGCCGCCATCCTGTTGTGATACTGGGAGCGCTCGCTCTGGCAGGTGACCACGATGCCTGTAGGCAGGTGGGTTATGCGGACAGCGGTGGCGTTTTTCTGCATGTGCTGCCCGCCAGGACCGGAGGAGCGGAATGTCTCTATTTTAAGGTCATCGGGCTTTATTTCCACCTCCACTTCCTCTTCAACCTCAGGCAATACTTCCACGAGGGCAAAGGAGGTGTGGCGCCGATGGGCTGCATCAAAGGGGGAAAGTCTCACCAGCCTGTGGACGCCTTTCTCAGCCTTGAGGTAGCCGTAGGCGTATGGACCTTCCACAGCAACAGTTGCGCTCTTTATCCCGGCTTCTTCTCCGTAAGATGTGTCAAGGATTTCAGTTTTGAACCCTTTGCTCTCAGCCCACCGGAGATACATCCTCAGGAGCATCTCGGCCCAGTCCTGGGCGTCAACGCCCCCGGCCCCGGCATGGATGGAGAGGATGGCGTTTCGGGCATCGTGTTCGCCGGAGAAGAGGAGCCGCCTTTCCTTCTCCTCCAGGGAGGAGGCGATGCTGTCGGCTTCGGCTTTTATTTCTTCCTCATCCAGGCCCAGCTGGGCCAGCTCCAGCGCATCTTGAGCCCTCTTCTCAAGCTCTTTCCAGCTTTCCACCTCCTCCCGCAGAGAGGCCAGCCTGCGCATCAGCCTGCCAGCCTCCACCGGGTCCGTCCATATTTCCGGGGAAGAGGTTTTCCTCTCCAGTTCCTCTATCTCCTTCTCCATCCCCGGGATGTCAAAGACGCACCTCAATTTCCTGGATTCGGGCGAGCATTTCCCTCAGGCGATGGATCAGTTCTTCCATTTCTCATCCCTCCTGTTCCAGCAGTGCGTTGACGAAGGCTTCCGGGTCAAATTCGGCCCAGTCCTCCAGTTTCTCTCCAGTCCCCACAAATTTGACCGGCACTCCCAGTTCCTTCACGATGGGGAAAACAGCACCTCCTTTGGCCGTTCCGTCAAGTTTGGCCAGGATTATTCCGGTTATGTTCACCGCTTCTTTGAAATGTCTGGCCTGGGAGAGGGCGTTCTGGCCGAAGGTGGCGTCCAGCACCAGGAGGGTTTCGTGAGGGGAATCGGGCACAAGCCTGGCAGCCACGCCCTGGATCTTCCTGAGTTCCTGCATCAGGTTGTATCTGGTGTGGATCCTCCCCGCCGTGTCCACGATGAGGACATCGGCTCCACGGGAACGAGAAGCCTGTATTGCATCGTAAACAACAGCCCCGGGATCGGCGCCGGGCTGGTGGGCTATTACATGGGCTCCCACCCTTTCACCCCAGATTTTGAGCTGGTCAATGGCGGC
>DAOUBN010000009.1:0-11583 GCA_034432815.1 Anaerolineae bacterium
GGAGGGGGCAAGGCCCCCTCCACCCCCATTTTTTCAATCGGGGTGCAGGGGGCGAAGCCCCCATGCCAGGGGGTATGGGGGATGTGCCCCCAGGAAAACAAATCAAAAGGGCGAGCGGGAAACTCCTGCAACCCGCCCACGAGTGGGCCCCTGAACGCGGGCGAACCCGAAGCAAACGAGGGTGGGGGACACCCCCCACGAGCCCCTGTCAGGAGGATGAAATCCCACTGCTTTTCAGCCCAAGAGCGGAGGCAGGCCCTTGGGGAAGAAGGGCCTCAGGACTGCCAGGATCGCCTTACCGAATCCTTCTACAAGAGGGGCCAAAAAGGAGTTGAGCCTCGTGTCAAGGATTGCCTTGCGGTATGAATCCCACCGGAGCCAGCTGACCTTCAGCGCGTAATCCAGGAAAAAAAGGAGCACGCTTATCAATACCAGGGCAAAAAGCACCCCAAAAATCATCCCGCCGATCCTGTCGGCAAGGCTGAGGTAGCGCCACTTCGGAGGCCTCAGGAAATCCAGGATTATGTAGAGCAGGATGGAGAAGAGGGCGACCAGCATCAGGGCAAAGACGGCGATTTCCATAAAGGGCAGCGGGAGGTGAAGGCGCAGGGCGAGCCAGCGGGCCGGCTTCTGGAAAAGCAGGGTTGTCGCAACAGTGGCGATATAGAGGCAGGCAAGGTCAATGAATTCCCGCAGGCTGCCCCGGTTAAACCCCCAGAAAGCCCCGGCCCCAAGACCGAGGATTATCAACCCGTCAAGAGGGTTGAAGATCACGGCTCAGTATTCCTTCGCTTTCTCTTCGCCCCTCAGGACCCTGAGGGCTCCCTGGGCCATGGCCAGCATCTCTTCCTCGCCAGGGTAAACCAGGACGGGGGCGATCCATCCCACCCTCTCTTTTATCCAGCCCACCAGCATCTCGGAGCGGGCAAGCCCCCCGGTGAGCACGATGGCGTCCACTTCCCCCTTGAGGACCGCGGCCATCGCCCCTATCTCCTTGGCGATCTGGTAAGCCATGGCCTCGTAGACCAGGCGAGCCCGCTCATCCCCCTGGGCTATGCGCCTCTCCACCTCCCTGGCATCGTTGGTGCCCAGGTGGGCCAGGAGCCCTCCCTTCCTGGTCACCTTCGTTATCATCTCCTCGTAAGTGTAGCGGGTCTTATCGTAGGGTGGGACCGAGTAGCACATCCTTATGACGTCGCCAACGGGAAGGCCGCCGGCCCTTTCCGGGGAAAAGGGGCCAGTTCCGTCCAGAGCCTGGTTGACATCCACCATCCTGCCCTTGCGGTGAGCGGAGACAGATATCCCTCCACCCATGTGGGCTATGACCAGGTTGAGTTCATGGTAGCTTTTCCCCAGATCCCTGCCTGCTTTCCGGCCTGCGGCTTTCAGGTTGAGGGCATGGGAGAGGCTCTTTCGCTCTATTTCCGTCGGCCTGAGATCCGGGCGATGTCGTCAAACTCGTCCACGCAAACCGGATCCACCACGAAGGCCGGAACCCCTGCCCTCTGGGCTATTTCGTAAGCTATTATGGCTCCCAGGTTTGAAGCGTGCTCCCTCTCTTTGGGGGCCATGAGGTCATCCAGCATTTTCTGGTTCACAAGGTAAGTTCCGCTCTCCACCGGGCGCATGATCCCGCCCCTGCCGACCACCGCGCTCAGGGATGAAACATCAAAGCCTCCTTTCTCCAGGAACTTCAGCACGGCGTCCCGACGCAGGGGATACTGCTCCACAACCCTCTTATACCGGGCCAGCTCCTCAGGCGGATGGTAGATCTCTTCTCGCATGACGCAGTTTTCATCCTCAAAAATGGCGATCTTTGTAGAAGTAGAGCCGGGATTTATGGTCAGAATGCGGAACATGGCTCACCCCTCCGTCGTGAAGATCATCTTGCCCAGAATCTGGCGGAGGACTTCTGGGCTCACTGGCTCCACAAGGTGGATCCCGGAAGTTGACCTCAGGAGGCGGGTCAGGTCTGGAGAAAGGGGGCTTTCCACAAGGAAGATGAATTTGCGGGCGAAACCTGGCTCTTTTTCCACAAGGTTACGGTAGAAATCAATGCAATCGGAAAACTCAGGGGCTATGGCGCAGAGGATAGCCGAAGGCTTTTCTTTCCCCGCAAGCTCAAGGGCTTCCCCGAGGGTGCGGGCTTTCACGCAGCGGTAACCCCAGGAGGAGAGGGATTTCTCCAGCTCTCCAATGCGGTGTCCTTCGCCCATGAGCAGGATGGCCGGCCCCAGGGTTTTCTCAAGTTCTTTCAATGTCTGCTGCGCCCAATCGGGTTCGGGGGCCACCACGGGCAATTCTATGCGGAAGCGGACCCCGCCCTCGGGCAGGTTTTCGGCCCAGATGGAGCCGCCGTGCCGGGCGACGACGCCGTAGGCGATGGAGAGGCCAAGCCCTTCCTGACCCTCTCTGGTGCTGACAAAGGGGCTGAAAATGTGAGGGAGGATCTCCTCAGGTATGGGAGGGCCGTTGTTCACGAAGTCAATGACTATGACGGGCTCCGGCTTATCCTGCTTTTCTGTGCGGACCACGAGTTTCCCGCCTCCCCGGGTTTCCAGGGCCTGGCGGGCATTAACTATGATCTGCTCAAAGGCCTGCTGGAGCTGGTATGGGTCGCCGCCGGTCTCCGGGAGATCGGGGGCGAGCTCCCTGACCACTTCCACCCCGCTGCTTTTCAGGTCCGAATGGTGGAAGGCCAGGGTCTGCTCCAGGATCGCATTCACATTTACCCCGAACCTCGGGACCGGCCTCTGCTCGGCGAAGTCGGCCATGGCTTTGACGATGTTTGAAGCCCTGCGGGCGTGGGCTTCCATCTCCTTGAGGGCTTCTTTAACCTTTTCGGGAAGGGGCTCCGCCTGCAGGAGGGAGGCGTAGCCCAGGATCACCGCCAGGGGGTTGTTGAGTTCGTGGGCCAGGGATGAGGCCATCCTCCCCAGGGAGGCCAGAGCATGGGTCTGGAGGAGGCGGTTCTGGAGGGCCAGCTCCTCGGTTATGTCTTCAAAGACGACCACCACCTTTTCCACCAGGCCGTCCTCCCCCTTTATCGGGTAATGGAGGATGCGGTAAGTCCGGTCCCGCACTTTCCACTGGATCTCCCTGCTCCTGGGCACATGTCTGGGGCTGACCCTTGGGTGAATTTCCGCAAGGCTCGGAAAGACCTCGTAAGCGCTGCGGCCGATAAGTTCCCGCGGGGAAAGGCCAGCGATCTTGCCGAAGGCCTCGTTCGCCCGGAGGATGCGGAAGTTTGTATCCACCAGGGCTATTCCTTCCCGGATCCCATTGAAGGTGGTTTCCCATTCCTCCCCTGCCCTCTTTATTTCCTGGAAAAGCAGGGCATTGTTTATGGCCACTGCCGCCTGGTCGGCCAGGGCGCGGGCGAGGGAGATTTCCGTCGGTGAGAACTGGCGGGGCTCGTTGCAGAATACGGCCATGCTCCCCAGGAGTTTCCCTTTGTGGAAAAGGGGCAGGAAAAGGGCAGAGCCTATGCCCTCCTCCACAGTGGCCCCGCGGATTTCAAGGAAGAGGGGGTCTTTCAGGACATCGTTCACCACCAGAGGGGGTGGGGCTTCCCCCGTATCCGGAGGCCATATCTGAAGGGATTCCAGGAGGGAGACATAGGGGGCGGAAAGGCCTTCACTGACCACGCACCGGAGCCTTTTCCTTTCGTCAAAGAGGAACACGGCGCTGCGGTCCGCATCCATCAGGCCAATGGTCAGGCTCGCCAGGAGGGAAAGCATCTTCTCCAGGTCCAGGTAGGAGTTGAGCACCCTTATGGAATCTTGCAGGGAAGCCAGTTGATGGTAGCGGGTCTGGATTTCTTGGTAGAGGCGGGCGTTCTGAATGGCTACGGTAAGCTGATGGGCTACGGCCTGGACGAGCTCCACCTCGGGGGCACTGAAGGCCCGCTTTTCCCCTTTTACTTCAAGCCCTATGGAGCCGATGACGCTTTCCTGAAGGACCATCGGGACCAGGAGGATGGAGCGGACTCCAGACATGGTCAGGAGGGTGCGCATGGGCTCAAGGAGGGGCTCGGTTTCCACATCCGGGATGGAAAGGGGCCTGCGGGTTTCCATGAGGCGGGAGAAAGTCGGGTATGCTTTGAGGTCAAACCTGAGGCCGACGGAGTTCTGGACCGGAAACTCGGCCTCCACAGCGCCTTCCATCCTGTCCAGGTCAAAGAGCACAATGGCGCAGTGGTCCACTCCCAGGGTTTCCACGAGCCTGGAAGCGGCCGCGTTCAGGATCTTTCGGGCATCAAAGGAGGAGGCGGCCAGGGAAGCGATTTCCTGGATCAGGGTCCTGTGGGATATTTCCTGGGTCAGGTCCTGGAGCTGGGCCTTGAGGCCCCGGCGCAGCTTCAAGTTTTCCATCGCCACCGAGGCCTGCTCGGCGAGGGCTGTCAGGAGTTCCTGATCCTCGGGGGAGAAGCCTTCCGGCGCATCCCTGTAGCTGATGAGGATCCCGGAGATCTTCCCGGCAGCATGGATCGGGGCAAGGAAAGCGCTTTTAGCCCCGGGGAAAAGCCTCTGGAACTCGTCATCTTCTCCAGCATCGGGCAGGTATATGGCTTCGCCGGTCCCGACCGCCCGGGATATGAGCCCTGCGGAACGGAGGCTCAGTTCCCTCCCTGCCCCATCCCTCAATTCCACCAGAGCCTCTTTGCTTTCGTCCAGGAGCCAGAGGCCGGCCGAGGGAACTCCCACAATATCCCTGGCTATGGCCCCCACGGCTTCGGCTACCTCCCTTTCTTCGGAAAGGAGAGGGAGCCTGCGGCTGAGTTCATAAAGGGCCTTGAGGCGCTCCCGCAGGGCTTTCTCAGTGGCTACCCCCTTCTGCACCTCGCGGCGGAGGGAAAGGTTCCAGACGTAGAGGAAGGAAGAGGTTACCAGGAGGAAGATCAGAAGCCCCGCCCATCTGAAAACGGCCTGGGGGGATACTGCCTTCTGGGGGTAAATCTCGGGAGATGTCCCGAACCACTTCTGATAAAGGGCGGCAATGGTTCCGTTTTTCTCCAGGATCTCAAGGCCGATGTTGAGGATGGACAGGAGCTCGTCGTCCCCTTTCCTCACAGCCATGCAGTAGGGGGAAGGGAAAAGGGGCTCCCCCACAGTCCTGACCTGGCCTTCGGCCCCGGCTTTCCTGAGGTTGAAGAGCCCAACCCACTTGTTCCCGACGAAGGCGTCGGCTCTGCCTTCCAGGAGGAGCATGAGCCCCTCCTCCTGCGTCCCGGCCTCCACAAGTTTCACATCGGGAATGGCGCTGAGGTAGTCGTAAGCCACATCCCCTTTCTGGACCGCCACCGTAAGGCCCTTGAGGTCGCTCACTGAGGAGATGCCCTGGCGATCGGCGGGGATGAAGATGGTGGAGTAGCTCTGGAGGAAGGGGCGGGAGAAGCTGTAGACCTTAGCCCTTTCGGGGGTGTAGCGCATCCCCTGGATGGCGTCAACCTGGCCTTCTTCCAGGGCCCTGCGGGCATCATCCCAGCGCATCGGCCTAAGCTCAACTTCCACCCCAAGGTTGAGGGCGAGGGAGTAAACCAGGTCCACGTTGAAGCCCCTGTATTCGTTTCCCTCCAGATACTCAAAGGGGGGAAAAGCGTAATCGCCGGCGATGACGATCTTCCCTTTGCGGGCGAGCCATTCCCGCTGGGAGGGGGAGAGAGCAGGGGGTCGGGAGAGGGCCAGGTTTAAGTAAACCCCCGCTCCTATGAGGAGAGCGAGGGTTATGCCCAGAGCCCATAAGACTGGAGGCCTTGAGAGAGCTTCCCGGATCCTTCCCATCATGCCAGATATTTGCCTATGAGCAGGCTCAGCTTATCCCTGAGCTCCTGGGGGATCATGTCCCTCTGGGTGACTATGGCGTCGGCCAGGGCGCGGGCGCACCCGCAGGTCCTCTCTTCGGGGATGGTGGGGATGAGGTAGCGGAGGGCTTCCTGGGCCACCTTGACGTTGGCCTCCAGGTTCTTTATGACCATCTCCGCAGTAACTGGCTCCTCGGTCTCGTGCCAGACATCGTAATCGGTGACGTGGGCCATGACGGCGTAGCAGATTTCGGCTTCCCTGGCGAGCTGGGCCTCCGGGGAGGCCGTCATCCCGATTATGTCAACCCCCCACTGGCGGTAGATGCGGGATTCGCCCTTTGAGGAGAAGCGGGGCCCTTCAATCACGATGAAGGTCCCGCCCTTGTGGACCCTCGCCCCAGTCTTCTTCACCGCCTGGTAGAGGAGCTCCGAGAGTTCGGGGCAGAAGGGCTCGGCAAAGGAGACGTGGACCACGATCCCTTCGCCGAAAAAGGAATAAGCTCTCTTGCCTTTGGTGTGGTCAAAGAGCTGGTCCGGTATGACGATGTCCCTCGGGGCTATCTCTTCCTTCATGGAGCCGCAGGCGTTCACGGAGATGATCCTCTCAACTCCGAGGGATTTGAGGGCCCAGATGTTGGCCCTGTAGTTCACCTCGCTGGGCATTATGCGGTGGCCGCGGCCGTGCCTGGGGAGGAAAGCGACCCTCCTCCCCTCCAGCGTCCCCACGACTATGGCATCGGATGGATCGCCGAAGGGGGTTGAAATCCTTATCTCTTCAACATCGGTGAGCCCTTCCATTTTATAGAGGCCGCTTCCTCCGATTATTCCTATCCTGACTTTCTCCATCGGGCACCTCCGGAGCTCGGGCTTTTTCAGTGCATTTCGGCCAGAAGGTCTGCCAGCCTGTCAATTTCCTCCCTGGTGTTGAGCTCGGTCACGCACAGGAGCATGCAGTTCCTGAGGTGGGGGTAATTCCGGCCCAGGTCGTATCCCCCGATGATCCTGTGCTGGAGGAGCCTGCGGTTGATTTCCTCGGGCGGGATGGGGCAGCGGACCACGAATTCCTTGAAGAAAGGTTTTCTGTTGAGGACCTGATAGCCGGGGATTTCCCCGATGCGTCTGGCTGCGTAGTGGGCCTTGTGGTAGCAGAGTTCGGCGACCTTTCTCAGGCCCTCTTTGCCCATGGTGGCGAGGTAAACCGCTGCCGCCAGGGCGCAAAGGGCCTGGTTGGTGCAGATGTTGGAGGTGGCCTTCTCCCGGCGGATGTGCTGTTCCCTGGCCGAGAGGGTCAGGACGAAGCCCCGCTTCCCTTCGGCGTCCACCGTTTCGCCCACAAGGCGCCCGGGCATCCTGTGGACGTATTCCATCCTGGTGGCGAAGATCCCCAGGTATGGCCCGCCGAAGGCCACGGGGTTGCCCAGGGGTTGCCCTTCCCCCACCACGATGTCGGCCCCATACTGCCCCGGGGGCTTGAACAGGCCGAGGGATATCGGGTCCACCACCACCACGAAGATGGCTCCGGCCTCGTGGATCTTATCGGCCAGGCCTTCCACCGGCTCCAGTTCGCCGAAGAAGTTGGGGTTCTGGATGATGAAGCAAATGGTGTCCTGGTCCAGCAGGTTCAGGAGGTCCGGGATGTCGGCCTCGGGATTCTCATCCCCCACGACAGTTATGTCCATACCCCTGACATAGGTGCGCAGGACTTCCCGGTATTCGGGGTGGACGGCGGGGGATACGATGACCTTGCGGCGCTTCCGGCGGTGGATGTTGTAGGCCATGAGGGCGGCTTCGGCCATGGAGGTGGCCCCATCGTAGTGGGAGGCGTTGGCCACTTCCATCCCGGTGAGCTGGCAGACCATGGTCTGGTATTCAAAGATGCTCTGGAGAGTCCCCTGGCTTATCTCCGGCTGGTAGGGGGTGTAGGCGGTGTAGAACTCGCCCCTGCTCAGGACGTGTTTCACAACGCTGGGGATGAAGTGGTTGTAGGCGCCAGCCCCCAGGAAGCAAGTGTAGTGGTCCAGGTCGGCGTTCATCTCGGCCATCTGGCGGATTTCCCGCAGGATTTCGGCTTCGGAAAGGGATTCCGGCAGGTTGAACTTCACGTAACGGACCTGGGGAGGGATGTCGGAGAAGAGCTCCTCAACCTTTTCAACCCCTATGGCCCGGAGCATCTCCTCGCGCTCTTTATCGGTGGAAGGGATGTAAGGGCTTGCCATCAGTGCCCTCCTTTGGCCTCCTCTTCGGCCACGAACTTCTCGTATTCCTCGGGAGTCATGAGGTTGTCCCACTCAGAGGGGTTGGTGGGGCGGAAGCGGATGAGCCAGCCCTCGCCGTAGGGGTCTTTGTTGACAAGTTCAGGGGAGGTGGAGAGGGCCTCGTTAACGGCGGTGATCTCGCCGCTCATGGGCATGTAGCAGTCGGCGGCGGCTTTAACGGACTCGATGACGGCAAAGGCATCGCCCTGGGAGAAGCTTTCCCCCACCTCCGGGAGCTCAACGTAAACCACATCGGAGAGCTGGGACTGGGCGTAATCGGTTATCCCACAGGTGGCTTCTGCGCCTTCCAGGCGGACCCATTCGTGGGTTTTGGAATAGCGGGCGCTGGGATCAAGCTTCATCGCTTACCTCCCGAGAAGGGTTTAGGCTCAGCCGAATTTTACCACTTAAGGGGTTGACTGCCAAATCGGCGGGGGGTCAAAGGCTGCCTTCCAGGCGTTCTCCCGGAGCTTCCGGATCTGCTCTTCGCTCAGGCCTATCTCTTCCCGGGCGATTCTGTATTCGTGCTCCAGGGTTATGGCGCTTATCCCGGGGTCGTCAGTGTTAAGGGTGACCAGAAGCCCCCGCTCCAGGAAGATGGGCAGGGGGTGCTCCCGGTAGGATTTCACCACCCCCGTCTGGAGGTTGCTGGTGAGGCAGACCTCAATCCCGATGCCCTTTTCCGCCAGGAGGTCCATTACGGCCGGGTCTTTCGCTGCCGAAGTGGCGTGGCCTATCCTTTCGGCTCCGAGTTCCAGGACCGCCTGGCGGATGCTTTCAGGGCCTGTGGCTTCTCCGGCGTGGATGGTGATGTGGAGGCCGGCCTCCCGGGCTTTCCGGAAGTGTTCCACGAACAGGGTTCCGGGGAAATGGATTTCATCCCCTGCCAGGTCCACCGCGATCAGCCTTTCATCGCGGCCTTTCAGGATGGCCTCAAGCTCCTTCCAGCACAGTTCAGGCCCATAAGTTCGGGAGAGTATCCCGATGAGGCGCACTTCAACGGGGAAATCCCTCACCCCCTGGTCCACGCCTTCGCACACCGCCCTCACCACCCCAACGGGGTCAAGGTTGTGCTCTTCGGCCATGAAGAGGGGGGAGAAGCGTAGCTCAATGTATTTTATCCCTTCCCTGAAGGCGTCCTCCACGTTCTCGTAAGCCACGCGGCGGCAGGCGTCGTAGTCCACCAGGACCTTCTTCATCCATTCAAATTTGGTGAAGAAGGCCAGGAGGCCAGGCTGGGGCTCCGAGACCTGGACGTAGGGGCGGAGCCCTTCCACATCCTGGGCTGGAAGGGGCAGGCGATGTTTGCGGCCCAGGTCCAGTATGGTTTCCAGGCGTATGTTCCCATCCAGGTGGCGGTGCAGTTCGGCAAGGGGATAATCTCCGGCCATTTTCCTTCCCTCCTGAGCTTATGATAACATCCCCAGGCTGGTTTGCCAAATCTTCTTGTTATCTCCCGGGGCTTTTCCAGAAATGGGCTCCGCTCCCTCTCAGAGGCTTGGGGAGTGTCCCCCGAAAACGATGGTCCAGAAGGGTGTTCCCCTGCCCCTTCTTCTCTTTTTCATGGGGGTGGAGGGGGCGAAGCCCCATCCCGGGGGTCTGGGGGGTGTCCCGGTGGCAACTCGCCTCAGATTTATTTTCGTGGGGGGCCACTCCCCACCGCCCCCCGTCAGGGGGACCCTGCCCCCCTGTTTTTCTCACCCCCGCCTGCACCTCATCTCCAGACTCCGAACCGTTGGAACAGAAGATCGCCCAGGCGGGAGAAAATCACGGCAGGCAAGCGGAGCTGGTTCAGGGCGATGGTCACCGGGGAAACCGGTGCTTCACGCGGGATCATCCCTGTGACGTATTGGGCAATCAACCCAAGGTTCCAGAAAATAAACATGGCCCCGATTCCCCAGAGGGCCCTCATGCCCACCCCTTTCCGCAACCGATCTACCAGAGCAGCCATGCCCAGAAGATACGTCGGCGTGTTGTTGACCAGGAAACGCTGCCCGAAGGCCGCACCTCCTGCCCAGGCACTCCATCCTCCCACCACGTAAACCTGGAGAACGAAACCCGTTGCCAGCAGGAAGGCTAACCCCCGATCACGCCGCGCCAGAAATAACAGGCCTGTAACCCCTGCCAGAAGGGCGGGCGTCCAGGTGAAAAGGCCGTGGTGAGAGGAGAAAAGCACGTCAAAGAAATGGGGCGAAGCCGGATTGAAGGTATTCCCCGTGGAGGTCCAGTAGGGATTGAGGACCAACCAGGAGCCATACACCCTGCGCCAGACATACATCTGCGGCAGGAAAGCGACCAGCAGCCCGATGCCAAAGGCCAGTCCTTGCGCAAGTTGAGTGAGCCAGCCTCTGGGGTTCCTCACCAGTGCGATCGCCAGTTCCAGGAAGGGCACAACGGCCAGGAGGAGGTTCTGCGTCCGCACCAGAGCAGCCAATCCAACCGTCGCGCCCAGGAACAGCCACTCTCTCAAAGTTCTCCTGGGCCGTGTCCGATACCAGATGTAGACAAACAGCGCGTTCACAAAAGCATCGCCGGCGTGGGCCATGGAAGGATGCATATACATGTAGAACACAAGAGGGGAGGCAAACCAGGTTACCACGGTCGCCAGCAGGGATGAAGAGGGGCCATACAACTTTTCGGCCAGGCGATAAAGCAGGAGCAACCCAATGAAGGCATAAAGCATTGAAGCCAGGCTGATTGCCGTAAAATACCCGGGGCTGTAGCCGTCGCCCCGAATGATCGCATGGGCGATCAGGAAAAAGGGAGACCAGAGGATAGCGGATCCGATTGCCCACGGATTGTCCTTGTAGCCCGTGGCGGTTGTCCCTGCGATCCAGCCATAGCCAAAGTGCTCGTATTCGTCCGCCGTGTTTAGATTCCCGTCCAGCACGGCCGACCGCAGCCACGAGTAATACCCCATGCCGTCGGCCCCGTGCACCCAGGGCTTGAAAAAGGCCGCAGCAGCCGCCAGGAAAAGAACCGTCAGAAAGCCGATCTCTCGGCTGAAAAACCGCCGGCCCTGCTCTTTCGCCTGAACCTGATCGTCTGCCATGCCAGGACTCCCCACAGGATCAGCAGACCATACGTGCCCAGAGAAAGAAGGGGCGTGTATCCGACCAGCCAGTGCCAGAGCACCCCCTGCAGGTCAATCAAAACGTATGAGAGGAGCACGAGGACCCGTTCCCATCGGGAAGAAGCCGCCTCCCAGGCAGCAAGGAGAGCCACAAAAGCCACCGTCAGGTGGTGAAGCCAACTGATCGGGGCGATCAGGTGGGTTGTGACGAGGACCAGGCCGGCCTCCAGAAAGAAAAGGCCTCCGGAGACCTCCCCCGGCCAGCAAAGCGCTACTGTGGCCAGGACCAGGATCAGCGAGGTCGCCAGCGTCAGGGCTTTTGCCAGGGCAGGGCGATCGGCCAGGGAGCCGCCATACTCGTGATGGGTCAGCAGGCGTCCGAAGAAGCCGCCCAGCCCCTGGTTGGGCGGATAGGCGCCCGGACTGCCCGGCTGGGTCAATCCCGAAAGATG
>DAOUBN010000010.1:0-7604 GCA_034432815.1 Anaerolineae bacterium
GACCACTTCTCCTCCGCCATCCACCTGGGGATGACCGCTACCCCCAAGCAAGATGAGAACATTGACACATATGCCTACTTCTGCAGCGAAGAGCCTGAAGTTTACATTGACCCCGAACACCCTGAACAGGGCAAATGGCGACCTCCGGCTTACCAGTATAGCCTCGGCCAGGGCATAGAGGATGGGTTCCTGGCCACTTACAAGGTGCACGTAGTCCGAACGACAGTGGACGCCCATGGGCTCAAGCTGGAGGATGCCATTGAACAGGGTGCGGAGGTCTTCATCCCCGAGGACGTAGAGCCCCGCCCTGTCTATTACACGCCCCAGTTTGAGCGGGAAATCACCCTGCCGGATCGCACCCGGGAGATGGTGCGCCACCTGGCGGGGTTGCTCCGCCGCTTCGGGCCGATGGAAAAGACTATGGTCTTCTGCGTGGATATGGAACATGCCCGCCTGGTAGCCCGGCTCCTTCAGGATGAACTCGGCCCCGAGACGGGGCTGGACAATTACGCAGTGCCCATCATCTCCGAAGAGGGGGAGGAAGCCCGTCTCTGGCTGGAGGACTTTGCCGACTCCAATAAGCTGGCTCCCGTGGTGGCCACCACTGCCGAACTCCTTTCCACCGGCGTGGATGTCCCGCCCTGCCGTAACATCGTCTTTATGAAGACCATCTCCTCCCCCGTGCTCTTCAAACAGATCATCGGCCGGGGGAGCCGCCTGGACCCGGCCACGGATAAATACTGGTTCCGCATCATTGACTACACCGGTGCGACCCGGCTCTTTGATCAGTGGGATCGCCCACCTGGCCCGCCTCCTGAACCGCCTAAAGGCCCTATGACCGCAAGCGTGGAAGGAATTGTCTACCATGCAGAGACCCGCGAACTTATCGTGGGAGCCTCCGTTTCCATCCGCACCGGCCCCAACACCCAGCAAGGGCCCATCCGCACCGATAGCGAGGGACGATTTGTTTTCCGGGGACTGCCCGAAGGGACGCTGGCCCTCATCGTGAGTGCTTCGGGCTTTGGGAGGAGGGAACTGAGGGTGGATACTGTGGCCGACGAGTTTCAGTTCGTTGAAGTGCCCCTTAAACCCCAGAAAGGCAAACGCGAAAAGATACGCGTTGAAGGGCTGGAAGTAGCCATTCAGGATGAGATCATTTTCACCATAGACGCCACCGGCCAGCAATTGACCCTCAACCAGTATCTGGACTATATTCGCGGCAGGGTGATTGCGGCAACGCCAACCCGCAAGACTCTCCGGGATATCTGGGTGGATTCGGGAAAACGCAGGCGGTTTATGGATGAACTGCATCAAGCCGGCATCCACCCCGAGCTTCTGGCCGAAATAAAAGGGTTAAAGGAAGCTGATACCTACGATCTCCTCGCCCACTTAGCTTTCGGGGCCCCCATCCGCACCCGCAGTCAGCGGGCCGAAGCTTTCCTCAACCGGGAACAGGCCTTCCTGCGCCAGTATCGGGAAGAGGCCCGTCGGGTTATCCTGGAACTGCTTGATAAATACCGGGTGGGCGGGATTGATCAACTGGAGCCTGAGATCTTCGGGGTGTCGCCTTTCCGGGAGTGGGGTGGGGCGGTGAAGATCAGCCCCTGGTTTGGCGGGACGGCCCAGCTCGGCCAGGCTTTGAGAACTTTGTGTGAAAGGCTCTACCCCGTTGAGGAGGTCCTCACATGAACAGGCCTCAAACCCGAGAAACCCTGGCAAATGAAATCTGGCGGGCATGCGATATCCTCCGCCGCGACAACAACTGCGGCGGCATCATGGAGTATGTGGAACATCTCTCCTGGCTCCTCTTCCTGCGCTTCCTGGACGCCCAGGAAGAGGAGTGGGAGGCTCAGGCTCAGATCGCCGGCCGCCCTTATCAGCCCATCATTGAGCCTCCATACCGCTGGCGCGATTGGGCCACCCGCGACTGGCCCGCCGATGACCTTCTGGCTTTCGTGCACGGCAAACTCATCCCCTACCTCCAAGCCCTGGGCGGCGACCCCCTTCGGGAGACCATCCGCAGCGTCTTCGCTGAGCGCAATGTGATCGTTTGCGCCTCCGGCTACAACCTCAAGGATGTCATCACCATCATCAACGGCATTGACTTCCACAGCCAGGACGACATCTTCACCGTCTCCCAGGTCTACGAGGAACTCCTCCGGCGCCTCGGCAGCGAGAACCGCCTGGCCGGCGAGTTCTACACCCCGCGCCCGGTGGTCCGCTTCATCGTGGAAGTGGTGAACCCGAAGATTGGCGAGACAGTTTACGACCCGGCCTGCGGCACCTGCGGTTTTCTGGCCCAGGCTTACCTGTGGATGAGAGAGCAGGAAAAGACCCTGGAGGACCACCGCATCCTGCAGGAGCGAACCTTCTACGGCCAGGAGAAGAAACCCATCCCGGCTCTGCTGGGGCTGATGAACATGGTCCTGCACGGCGTGGCCGCACCCCGCATTTACCGCCGCAACACCCTGGAAGAGAACATCCGCCAGGTCACCGAGCGCTTTGATATCATCATGACCAACCCGCCCTTCGGCGGCATTGAGGGCCGGCACATCCAGGCCAACTTCCCCATAAAGTCTTCCGCTACGGAACTCCTCTTCCTTCAGCACATCATGCGCAAACTCAAGCCCCGGAACGGCGCCCGCTGCGGAATGGTGGTGCCGGAGGGAACCCTCTTTCGTGGCGGGGCCTTCGCTGAAGTGAAGAGGTGGCTCCTGGAGGAGTTCAACCTCCACACCATTGTGAGCCTGCCGCCCGGCACTTTCGCCCCTTATTCCGATGTGAAAACTGCCCTTATCTTCTTTGAACGGCCGGGGCCAACGAAGGAGATCTGGTATTACGAAATGCCCCTCCCCGAGGGGCTGAAGAAATTCAGCAAGGGCAGCCCCATCCAGGACGAGCACTTTGACGAGGCCCGGCGCCTCTGGAAGGCCTGGGATGCTTACCGCCGGGGCACGGGGCCTCGCGAGGCCTGCCTCTCCGAGCGCTCCTGGATCGTCCCGGTGGAGGAGATCAAACGGCGGGGCTACGACCTGACCGCCCGCAACCCGAACCGCCAGGAAAGGGAGGCTCTACCCTCGCCGATGGAGATCGTAGCCGGGCTGCTGGAGAAGGAACGGGAGATCCTGAACATTGTGGAGGAACTGAACGAAATCCTGGGTAACAATGTCGCGGAGAAGGATGGCGATGCGGTTTGATCCGGAAAAACACCACCGCCGATCCATCCGCCTGAAAGGATACGATTATTCCCAGCCAGGGGCGTATTTTGTCACCATCTGCGCCTGGAACCGGGAATGTCTGTTCGGCGATGTGGTGGATGGAGAAATGCGATTGAATGATTTTGGCCTGATTGTTTACGAAGAATGGTTTCATTCATCAGAAATGCGTCAGGAAATCGCATTATTTCCGGATGAATTCATAATTATGCCGAATCATATTCATGGCATTATCTGGATTGTTGAAACCGATGCGGACCATGTAGGGGCGCCCGGCCGTGCGCCCCTACCATCCCCATCCCGCGCACCATTCCATCGCCCCCCGCGTTCGCTGGGTTCATTCGTTGCGGGATTCAAATCTATCACGACCAAACGCATCAACGCCCTGCGGGGCACCCCCGGCGCCCCTGTCTGGCAACGCAATTATTACGAACACATTATCCGCGATGAAAAATCCCTGAACCGCATTCGCCAATACATCGCCGCAAACCCTCTGCGCTGGCACCTGGACCGCGAAAATCCCCATCGGACTGGCGACGACGAAACATGGGACAATCTCTTTCCGGAGGCAACGCCATGACCGAGGGACCCTATAAACTCCCCGCAGGCTGGCGCTGGGTGAGATTGGGGGAGGTGTGTGAAATTATTATGGGACAGTCTCCTCCTGGCAAAACATATAACACTAAACGGCGAGGGCTACCATTCTTTCAAGGCAAGGCCGATTTTGGAGAACTTCACCCCACCCCTCGCGTGTGGTGCAGCGCTCCGAAGAAAATTGCAGAAGCAGGAGATATCTTAATCAGTGTTCGAGCACCTGTAGGGCCAACTAACATAGCGCGAGAAAAATGTTGTATCGGACGAGGACTGGCAGCCCTTCGCCCAGGAGAAAATTTACATCCACTCTGGCTCCTTTTTTACTTACGTTCCATTGAAGGTACCCTTGCCAACGAAGGCAGTGGGTCAACTTTCAACGCAATTACCAAACAGGAGTTACAGAACTTGCCCATCCCCCTCCCACCCCTTGAAGAACAGCGGCGCATCGTGGCGCGGGTGGAGGAACTGATGGCGCGGGTGCGGGAGGCGCGCCGCCTGCGGAAGGAGGCGCTGGAAGATGCCGAGCGCCTGTGGCAGGCCGTCCTCGCCCAGACCTTCCCCAAGCCCGGCCAGGAGCTACCCGAAGGCTGGCGATGGGTGAGGTTGGGAGAGGTGTGTGAGCATAAAACAGGGATATGGGGGCCAGAGGCCCAAGATCCCAGTCAAGGTTTCCCGGTAGTGCGCTCCACAGAGATTGATGGGCTTTATATTAATCCACAAACCGCATCCATCAGGGTAGTGCCTTTAGAGAAAGTTAAAGCTTACAAGTTGGTGACGGGGGATATTCTTGTCAACAAATCCAGTGGCAGTCCGCATCTGGTCGGGTGGCCAGCAATCTTTAATGACCCCCATGATGGGAAGATATACTTGTTTTCAAATTTCATGCTTCGGCTGAGAGTAAACAAGAGCAGTTTGGAACCCTGGTTTCTTTTGTATTACCTCCATAGCCCAATTGCTCGCAAGATTTACTTGAACGCCCAAGATACGACATCCGGACTACGCAATCTCCGGGTTAGGGAGTTCATGGCGCAACCCATCCCCCTCCCACCCCTACCCGAACAACGCCGCATCGTGGCGCACCTGGAGGCGGTGCAGGAGCGGGTCCGGGCGCTCAAGGAGGCCCAGGCAGCTGTGGAGGCTGAGCTTAAGCGATTGGAGCAGGCCATCCTGGACAAGGCCTTCCGCGGAGAGTTGTGAGGCAACTAGCAGGACCTCTGGGGCAATCTGACCACCTGCCGCCAGACATGCCTTATTAAAAAGGGTGCAGGGGGAAGTGGGGAGTGTCCCTCACCTTCCCTTTTTCCCACCCTCGTTAGCTCAGGGTCCCACTCGTGGCCGGGTTGCAGGAGCTACCTTCTCGCCCCTTATCCTGTTTTTCATGGGGGCACATCCCCCAGACCCCCTGCCATAGGGCTTCGCCCCCTGGACTCCCCTGCAACCCCCCGGAATTGGGCTGCGCCCCCTCCATCCCCGTGAAAGTGCAGGGGGATGGAGTCCCCCTGACGGGGAAATGGGGGGTGTCCCCCACAAAAACGAAAATTGGGGGCGAGTTGCTCTCCCCTGAAACCCGCTTACGAGTGGGAGGCTGAAGGCAGGCTGAGCCGCGGGTAAAGGGGGTGGGAGACACCCCATAACCTCCGGGGGTTCTGCCCATTCCATCCCCCCGGGCATTCACTGGCTTGCTTTTCGGGGGAAAGCGGGTAAAATAAAAATTGGCGGCCGTGCTAAGCGGGGAGCTGGCGGTGCCCTGAACCCGCAATCCGCCATAGCGGGGCTTAATTCCCCCCTCGAGGGCCCGGGTTGGGAAACTGGCCGGGCTTGAAAGCGTTGAAGGCTGGGTCCTGCGCAACGGGAGCCCACGAACCCCGCCAGGCCCGGAAGGGAGCAACGGTAAGTGGTAAACTCCCGGGTGCCGCAGGGGTGCCTGGCCGGAGCCTAAAGTTCGGTTAAGCCCTGGGCCTTGGGTTCGACAGGGGGGTGCACGGCCGCTTTTATATCGCCCCCTTCAACCTCAGCGCACTCTCTTCACCCCTGCAATCCGGACACAAGCCCTTCCAATCAGGCTCGCCCCCGAGAACTTTTGAAACCCTGGGCAGGACAAAATCCAGTTCTTCCTTCGTGGCAAAAGGCCTGCCGCACCGGACGCACGGAAGGAGTTCAAATTCCAGGACGACGGGAACGCCGGGCTTCTCCCCAAAGGCTATGGCCCCGGTTGGACAGGCCCTGAGGCAGAGGTCGCAATCCTCCTCACACGAGGCAGGGAAGGAGATCGCCCTGCGGTTTCCATCATCGGTGAGGGTTATGTAAAGGGGTGAGCAGACCGAGGAGCAGGCCCTGCACCCGATGCACTTCTCCCTGGCGACTTCAATCGCCCTCATTTCCCCCTCCTCTCGTGCCCCATGGCCCAGCTCAGGCCAGCGATCTCGCGCTTCCGGGAGGAAAAATCGGCAACGCATGAGTAGATTATGGCCCCGGCAGGGCATGTGATGGCGCAGGCAGGCCCGAGCCCTTCCTCACGCCGGCGGGAACACAGGTCGCACTTGAGGGCTCGCTTCCCATCAAGCTTCACGGCTCCGAATGGACAGGCCAGGAGGCAGAGCTCGCAGCCCGTGCATTTCTCCTTGTGGAAGAGAACCTCGCCATCCTTCTGCTCAAGGGCACCGGGATAGCACACTTCAACGCACGGGGCACCCTGGCAGTGGCGACAGGAGATCGGAACGCCGGAGGTCACCCAAATCAGGCTGAAGCCTTCGTGCTCCCGGGCGCAGGCCACCTCGCAGGCGCAGCAGGAGATGCAGCGCTCGGGGCGGACCAGGATCTCGTATCCCATGGCTCACGCTCCTTTCTCCAGCCGGCAGGAAGCCACCTTGTAGGCCGGGATGCGCGCTTCCGGATCCAGCGCTTTGAGGGTGAGGAAGTTTACCCCGGGGAAGTGGAAGGGGAGGAAGACAAGCCCCGGAAGGACCCCTTCGCTCACCTTCACCTCAGCCACCACCTCTCCCCTGGGCGAACTAACCCGGACCACATCCCCTTCGGCGAGGCCGAGTTCCTCCGCATCGTGCGGGTTCACCTCAACCCAGAGGGTCGGGGCGTAGCGGGAAAGGGGAGGAACGTTCCGGCTCATGGCTCCGGAATTGTAGTGCGTCACCCTGCGGCCGGTGGTCATGGCCAGGGGGAAATCGGGGCTGGGTTCCTCTTCAGGAGGCCGGTAAGTTACCGGGTAGAAGGCAGCTTTGCCGTCCGGGGTGGGGAACCTCTCCCGGTGAAGGATGGGAGTCCCGGGGTGGGAGGGGGCGGGGCAGGGCCAGAACAGGCCCTCAGGGGTGGATTTCAGGCGCTCCGGAGTTATGCCGGCGTAGGCCGGTATGGCCCGGTTTATCTCCCTCAGCACCTCTTCGCAGGAAGAGATCTCGCCCCACAGCCCCATCCTTTTCCCCACCTGCCCTATTATCTCCAGGTCCGGAAGCGCACCTTCAGGCTCCACCGCCTTCTCCGACCACTGGACCCGGCGCTCGGTGGAGGTGTAGGAGCCGGATTTTTCGGCCCAGCAGGCTGCAGGCAGAACCAGGTGGGCCATCTGGGCGGTCTCGGTGAGGAAAAGGTCCTGAACCACCAGGAACTCCAGCTTCTCCAGGGCCTTTACCGTATCTCCCGCTTTGGGGTCCGATACCACAGGGTTTTCCCCCATGATATACATGGCCTTTATCCGGCCCTCCAGGGCGGCGTCCATCATCTCCACCACGGTGAGGCCAGGCTCGCCGGGGAGGTCCCCCCGGCCCCAGAGGCGGGCGAGCC
>DAOUBN010000011.1:0-2963 GCA_034432815.1 Anaerolineae bacterium
CTCAGGGGAGCGCCTTTGCGGAGGGCCTCAACCTTTGGGCTTCCAGGTATGCGGAGGGAAGATTGAGCGTCCCTCTGGCCTTTCAGCAGGCGGCAGTTGAAGGCGAACCCCACAGGCTTCAGGCCTGTGGAGCCTGTGCGCCTGGGCTGCAGGGTGGAGCTTGCAGGGTGGAACCTGGAGAGGACCAGCGATGGGGTAAGGGTTGAAACCCTGTGGAAGGTGGGCAAACCGGCAAAAGGGCGCATCCACCAGTTCAATCACCTCTACCTTGAGGGCGCTTCCGGACCTTCCCTGGTGCGCGATGGGCCGACTTCTTCCGAAGCGTGGGCGGAGGGCGATTACCTCATAACCTGGGCAGATTTTCCCCCCGTTGAGGGCGAGTTTAAAATAGCGGTGGGGATGTATTACTACCCAGCTATGGAAAGAGTTCAGGGCTCAGAGGAGGGAATATGGCTGAAAGGAGAATAGCTTTAGCAGTGGCCGCCCTTGGGGCTTTCGTGACCCCGTTCATGGGCTCTTCGTTCAACATAGCCCTCCCTTCCATCGGGAGGGAATTTTCGGCCGGAGCAACTGTTTTAGGGTGGCTGGCCACGGTTTACCTCCTGGCTTCGGCCGTTTTCCTGGTGCCCTTCGGCAAGCTGGCCGATATCCATGGCCGGAAGAGGGTTTTCCTTGCAGGCCTGCTCGTTTACTCCTTTTCTTCCCTGCTGTGCGGGCTCGCCAGTTCCCTGACATCCCTCATGGCTCTAAGGGTCTTGCAGGGAGCAGGAGCAGCCGCTATCTTTGGGACCGGAGTGGCCATCCTGACCTCCATTTTCCCGCCCGGGGAGCGGGGCAGGGCTCTGGGGATAAATGTATCCTCCACTTACCTGGGCCTGTCCCTGGGGCCATTCCTGGGAGGGATCATGACCCAGTATCTCGGGTGGAGGAGCATTTTCTTCCTCAATTCCCTTGTGGGATTTGCAACGGCGGCAGTCGCTCTCGCCGGGCTGAAGGGGGAATGGAAAGGAACCCCCGGGGAGAAATTTGATCTTGCAGGATCCCTCGTCTACGCCCTCGCCCTTTCGGGGTTCATCTACGGTTTTTCCCGCCTCCCTCAGGGGGCAGGATGGTTTTTTACAGGCCTCGGGCTGGCAGCTCTGCTCCTCTTCATCTGGTGGGAGGACCGGGAACAGAGCCCCCTTCTGAACATGAGCCTTTTCAGGAGGAATCCTGTCTTCACCTTCTCAAACCTTGCAGCCCTCATCAATTACAGCGCTACCCACGCGGTGAGCTTCCTCCTCAGCCTTTACCTCCAGTATGCCAGGGGCTTTTCGCCAGGAAGAGCCGGCACCATCCTCATAGCTCAACCCCTCATAATGGCCGCGCTATCCCCTCTGGCGGGGAGGATTTCAGACCGGGTTGAGCCCAGGATCCTGGCTTCAGGAGGGATGGCTGTGATAGTGGCTGGGCTCCTTTCGCTCTCTTTCCTGGGGCAGAGCTCCCCGATTCAGGCATTGCTGGCAATCCTTGCCTTCCTGGGGAGCGGTTTTGCTTTCTTTTCCTCGCCCAATACCAATGCCGTCATGGGTTCGGTGGAAAAGAGGTTTTACGGCGTGGCTTCAGCAACCCTCGCCACAATGCGCTTAACGGGCCAGATGCTCAGCATGGGCATCGCCACGATGGTCCTGAGCCTTTTCCTGGGGAATGCGCCCATCAACCCCCAAACTCTTCCGGCATTCCTCAAGGCTCTGAAGACCCTTTTCTGCCTTTTCGCTGCCCTCTGCTTCGGGGGAGTTTTCGCCTCACTGGCCAGAGGGAGCATACGCGAAGCTTAAAGTGTAAGAAGCCGGTTCCGAAGTCCCAGCGGCAAAAGCACTTACCGCCAGCACAGTTTCCGGCTCAAGGGCGATTTCAAGAGGAGCTCCTCCTTCCACCTTCCAGCGCTTCACCGCCGGAGGCCTCCCCTCCTCAATCGCCTGGATTATCCACCCCTGCCTGACCACCCCATCGGTGTAGACGAAGCCATCGGGAACCCATCCGCCATATCCCCCTTCAAAGTTTTCGTAATAGCCGATCTCGGGGATGGAGATGTCGTCCAGGAAGAAGCCGGGGTGGTTAACCGCATCGTCCGTTATCTGCTCAAAACGCAGGAGGATTTCCCCTCCGGCCCAGGGGGTAAGGTCCACCACCTCCTCAATCCACCCGCCCGATTGGCCGGTGTAGCCGCAGCCCAGGTTGTTCCCTATCGGGTTTTCCGATGTGGAGTGGGGGCCGCAGAGGAGCCTCCAGGTTTTGCCCCCATCGGAAGAGACCATGAGGTAGGCGTAGTCGTAGTCCTTTTCCAGGTCATACCATGCCCTGAAGCGAAGGGTGGCCTTTCCGGTCCCTTTTAGGCTGAAGGGGCGGGTAAGGGTGGAATCGCCCTCATCCCCCCGGCCCGACCACCACATGAACCTTCCGCTGTATGGGGAGAAGGGGCCCAGCACAGCAGTTGATTTCCCGGAGAAGCGGAGGAGGACGGGCTTGTCGGTCTGAACTTTGAAGTAATCGGCAGCATACTGGCGGACGGTCCCGCTCATGGTGGCTGGGATGGTTGAGATGACACCGGAAAGTCGGGGCTCCGGAAGCTCAAGGCCCCGGTAGCCGTAGCCGGAATCGGGGTCGTCCAGGTAATTGGCGGCGACCCAGTCGGCGAAGAGGTCTTCAAAGCTCAGGCCGTAAGGGGCGAGGATCCGGTCAAAAGCCTGAGGGCCGTTCAGGGGCGACCTCGCCAGTTCCCGGAAGGCCTCATCGCCGAACCGCTCCCGGAAGTAGGCCATGAAGAGGAAACTGGCTCCGTAATTGGGCAGGGCGTCATCGGGGTTATCGGGCCAGGAGGTTAGCTGGGTATCGGGGTTCTGGAGGAAGGCTCTGGCCGAGCCATCTCCAGATAAGCCCGTAACGAGCTCGGCCATCTGGGATAACCCTTCGTTGACCCAGGT
>DAOUBN010000012.1:0-4901 GCA_034432815.1 Anaerolineae bacterium
GGAGCCACTCCACCACCTTCTTCTTCCCCGCCACATATCCTCCCACCACGCCGAAGGCTTTGGAGAGGGTCCCCACCTCCACATCAACCCGGCCATGCAGATTGAAGTGGTCCACGATGCCCCTTCCGCCCCGGCCCAGGACCCCCTCGCCATGGGCGTCGTCCACCATGGTCATGAGGTTGTATCTTTCGGCTATCTCCACGATCTCCGGGAGAGGGGCGATGTCCCCATCCATTGAGAAGACCCCATCGGTTATGATTATCCCGCGGCGGTAGTTCCCCTGCTCCTGGCGGATCCTGGCCTCCAGGTCGGCCGGGTCGCAGTGGTTGTAGCGGACTATTTTCGCCCTGGAGAGGCGGCACCCGTCTATTATTGAGGCGTGGTTGAGTTCATCGGAGAAGATGACATCGCCTTCCCCGACCAGGGCCGGGATGGTGGCCAGGTTGGCGTTGAAGCCAGACTGGAAGGAGATGGCGGCTTCGCACCCTTTGAACCGGGCGAGCTTTTCCTCCAGCTCCAGGTGGAGGGACATGGTCCCGGCGATGGTGCGGACGGCGGCAGGGCCAACGCCCCATTCCTCAACGGCCCTGCGGGCTGCCTCTCTGAGCTTGGGATGGTTGGCCAGTCCCAGGTAATTGTTGGAGCAGAAGTTCAGGACCCTCTTGCCGTCCACGGTGATCCAAGCCCCCTGAGGGGACTGGATCGTGCGGATGTTTATGTAGAGGCCCTGCTCCTTGAGGGCATTTATCTCTTCATCAATCCAGGCCAGTCTGTCCTCTTTCATGGCGACCTCCTCAAGGCTTTATTTTCGGCCCTCGCGCTCCCTGCGGTCCCTCAGCCTTATCCCCAGGAAGGTTTCCAGCATCCCGGGCGGCCTTGGGGGCTCGGGCATCTCTTCCCACTGGCCGGAGGCTTTATCTTTGAACCACTTGGCCCTCTCGGCTACGGCCCTGTCAAAGTATGCGTTCAGGATTTCCTCATCCTTCTCCTCAAGCCCCCGTTTAAGGATCTCCAGCTGGCCGATGAATTCATCAATCCAGCGGATCACGTTATCGGCGTTTTCAAGGAAGGCCCTGGCCCGGAGGGAGGGGCTTTCCCCCAGGGAAGCTGTCCCCTGGCTGAAGGCTGCCCCTCCGAGCCTCCTCATGTCCCTCCAGGGCGGGGACTGGGAGAGGGTTCCCATGAGGGCTGCTGAGGCCACCAGGGGCAACTGTTCTATTCCCGCCAGGAGGCCATCGTGCTCTGCCGGGTCCATGAAGTAGGGGTTGGCGCCCATGGCTCTGACCAGGGCCACGGCCAGCTCCACGGCTTCGCCGCTCGCCATGGGGGAAGGGGTGAGGCAGTAGATCGCCCCCCTGAGGGCATCAGCTGAGGCGGCTCTAACCCCGCTTGCTTCCCCCTGGGGGCTTATGATGGGATCGCCCCCCACGAAGCTCACCCGCTTCGGGAGGAGCTCCTCGGCCCATTTTATCCCCGGCCTCTTGAGGCTGGCCGTATCGGTTACAAGGCAGCCTTCCTTCAGGTAAGGGCCGATGGCCTGCATGGTGTCCCGGATCTCCTGGAAGGGGAGGGCCAGGATGACTATATCGGCCTGCTCGCAGGCATTTATGAGGTTCCAGTCGGTCCGGTCAACGGCTTTCATCCTGAGGGCTTCGCGGGCCACCTCTGGCTCCTTATCGTGACCGGTTATGGAGATATTGGCCCCCGATTTCTTGAGGGCCAGGCCTATGGAACTGCCAACGAAACCCAGCCCAACTATCGTTATGTTTGCTTTTGGCATAACATCTCCCTCAATTTGTGGCTTTTCACCGGAAGTTCGTAGAAGCGAACTCCGCAGGCTCTGTAAATGGCATTGACAATGGCTGGCGGCGTGGGTATGGATGGTATTTCACCTATCCCCTTGGCCCCGAAGGGCCCTTCGGAGGAGGGCGCTTCAACGATTATGGGCACGATCTCGGGCATGTCCTTGGCCCTTGGGATGTGGTAATCCCTGAAGCCCCGGGCCAGAGGCACCCCGTCTTTGAGGGCGAACTCCTCTTTCAGGGCCAGGCCGATCCCCATCATGACCCCGCCCTCTATTTGGCCAACGACTCCCAGGGGGTTTATGGCTTTCCCCACGTCGTGGGCGGCGATGACCTTGAGCACGCGCACCTCACCGGTTTCCGTGTCCACCTCCACCAGTGCCGCCTGGGTGGCGAAGCCGAAGGCGAAGTGGTGGGGTCCTTCCTGGCTTATTGGAACGGTAGCGGGCGCTTCGTAGATGAAGGCAGCCCTTGCTTCCTGCCCCTGCTTCTTAGCGATGGAAACCAGTTCTACCAGAGGGAGGGCTTTCCCCCTCGCTTTAACGAACCCGTCCTCAAAGGTGATTTCCTCCGGAGGGGCGTCCAGTTCCTCGGCGGCGATGCGGGTCAGAAGTTCCCTGACCTGGCGAGCCGCCATGCGCACCGCATTCCCGGTGATGAAGGATTGCCTTGAGGCGGTGGTTGGGCCGCCGTCAAGGGTTGTCCCGGTATCGGCCAGGATGACCCTCACGGGCGGGGTGTCTTCCGCCTTCCAGCGCGGGAGGCCCAGCTCTTCGGCGGCTATGGCTGCCACCACGCCCGAAAGGCCCCCTCCCAGGTCGGCTGCGCCTGCCCGCACGATCACCTGGCCCTCTCCTGTACCCTCCACTTCGGCTCCGGCCCTGTCGGAAGCCCCGCCTCCCAGGCCCACGTTCTTCATGGCGCAGGCTATCCCCCAGGCTCTCCTCTTCGTCCCCTCCACCGGGACAAAATGGGTGCGCTTCATCTCTTCCTCAACCCGGTCCAGCGTCTCCAGAAGCCCGACGCTTTCTTCCAGGAGCTGGCCCAGGGCTGTTTTCGTCCCTGTCCTGAGGGCGTTTATCCTTCGGATTTCCAGGGGGGAGAGGCCCAGCTCTTCGGCCATTATGTCCATCTGGCTTTCTATGGCGAAGGCTGCCTGGGGAACTCCGAAGCCCCGGAAGGCTCCCGAAGGCGGGTTGTTGGTGTAGACGGCGTAGCAATCCACCTTAACGTTGGGGATCTGATACGGCCCGGAGATGTGGGTGGCGGTGCGGGTCATCACGTGCTCGCTCAGGGAGGCATAGGCTCCGGCATCCCCGTATATTTCCGCCTCCAGCGCCACAAGCCTGCCATCCCGGGTGACGCCGGTCTTGAGGCGGATGGTGGTGGCGTGGCGTTTGGGGTGAACCCGGAAGGATTCCTCCCTGGAGAAGACCATCTTGACGGGGCGTCCTGTCTTCAGCGCCGCCAGGGCCAGGTGGATCTGGACGGATATGTCCTCCTTGCCCCCGAAGGCTCCTCCGATGAAGGTTCCCACCACCCTGACTTTTTTTTCGGGTATGGCCAGGCTTTCGGCTATCTGGCGCCGGTCCAGGAAGGGTATCTGGGAGCCCACGTAAACGGTAATGTTCCCTTCGGAATCTATGGTGGCGACTCCCGCCTCCGGCTCCAGGAAGGCGTGCTCGTAAGTGGGGGTGTGGTATACCCTTTCCACCACCAGATCGGCCCTGGCGAAGGCTTCTTCCACGTTTCCGCGGCGGATGGAGATGTGTTTGAGGAGGTTCCCGCCCTCGTGGATCTTCGGGGCATCGGGTTTGAGGGCTTCCTGGGGTGATGTGACCACAGGCAGGGGTTCGTAGTCCACTTCTATGAGTTCCAGGGCTCTGGAGGCGATCTCCTCACTTTCGGCCACTACCATAGCGATGGCGTCGCCCACGTATCGCACTTTATCGGCGCCGAAGCCCGGCCAGTCCTTGCGCACGACGCCGTGGTTTTTATCCCCCGGCACATCTTCGGCCGTGAGGACGGCCACGACGCCAGGGAAGGATCTGGCCCGGGAGACATCAACCTTGAGGATGCGGGCGTGGGGGTAAGGGCTCCTCAGGACCTTAGCGTAGAGCATGCCCTCAAAATACAGGTCGGCGGCATAGAGGGCCTTGCCTGTGGCCTTGAGGATGGCATCGGGTTTAGGGACGAGATTGCCCACCACCCTGAGGGGGGTGGTGTTTTCGGGCAGGGCTGGTTGGATGTAGCCTTCGCCCCGGAGTTCCGAAGCGGCGGCTTTTATCGCCCTTACGATGGAGGAGTAGCCGGTGCAGCGGCACAGATTGGGCTGGATCGCCTTTATGATTTCCTCCTCGGAAGGGGAGGGGTTCTGGTCCAGGAGGGCTTTGGCGCTCATTATCATCCCCGGTGTGCAGAAGCCGCACTGGATCGCTCCGTAGTCAATGAAGGCTTTCTGGAGGGGATGAAGCTTCCCCTCCTTCGCCAGGCCCTCAATAGTCTCCACCGAAGCGCCATCGGCCTTCACGGCCTTATAGGTGCAGGAGCGGATGGCCTTCCCGTTCACGATGACGGTGCAGGAGCCGCACAGTCCCTCGCCGCACCCTTTCTTGGTGCCGGTGAGGTGAAGGCGATCCCTCAGGACATCCAGCAGGGAAGTTTCCTCGTCCACTTCCACTTGGAACGATTCGCCATTAACTTTCAGCGAAATCAGCTTTGCCATAGGCCTTCTCCTCAGGGATGCTGCTTTGAGATTATATCACAAGTTCAAAACCGGTTGAAATTGGCTCTGGTGGCTTCTCCTGTGCTTCCCGATTTTCCCCACCCTCGTTTGCTGGGGGTTCGCCTGCGTTGAGGGTCCCCCTCGTGGCCTGGTTGCAGGAGTTTCCTTCTCGCCCCTTTGGGAAAAGGAAGGAAGGGGCGGGGGGACACCCCCCGCAACCCCCCGGCATGGGGGCTTCGCCCCCCTGCACCCCCCGATTTTTCCCACCCTCGCTGGCAGGGGGACTGGGGGATGTGCCCCCAGGAAAACAAATCAAGGGGCGAGCAGCCCCCTCCTGCAACCTGGCCGCGAGGGGGACCCTCAACGCAGGCGAA
>DAOUBN010000013.1:0-5457 GCA_034432815.1 Anaerolineae bacterium
TCCGCAACGCCGCCACCACCACCATCGCCCCCACGGGGAGCATCTCCATCATCGCCGGGTGCTCCTCGGGCATTGAGCCCCTCTTCGCCCTCGCCTACACCCGAAAGCACATCCTGGACGAGGATTCCTTCCCCGAGATCAACCCCCTCTTTGAGAAGGTCGCCCGGGAGAGGGGTTTCTACAACCTCAAAGTAATGCGCAAGGTGGCGGAGACGGGCAGGATCCAGGATCTGGAGGAGATACCGCCCGATGTGAGGCGGGTTTTCGTCACTGCCCTTGACATTGACCCCGAATGGCACGTAAAGATGCAGGCGGCCTTCCAGCGCTGGACCGATAACAGCATTTCCAAGACCATAAACATGCCTTATGAAGCAACGGTGGAAGATGTGGAGAGGGCCATCCTGCTGGCCTATGAGCTGGGCTGCAAAGGCGTGACCATATACCGGGACAAGAGCCGGGAGGCTCAGGTGCTTAACGTGGGCGTCCAGAAGGAAGAGCCTCAGCCGGCTCAACCCGGCCTGCCGGGCGTCCTTGCCCCGAGGCCACGCCCCTCCATCACCCGGGGCACCACCGAGAAGATCCCCCTGGGCTGCGGGCGCAACCTCTACGTCACGGTGAACGAGGACGAAGTGGGGCTGTGCGAGGTCTTCCTCCAGGTGGGCAAATCCGGCGGGTGCGTGGCCTCCCAGTCCGAAGCCATAGGCAGGCTCATCTCCCTCGCCCTCCGGAGCGGGATAAACCCCCAGGCCATAATCAAACAGCTGAAAGGGATAAGGTGCCCGGCCCCATCCTGGCACAACGGAGGCCCCATCCTCTCCTGCGCCGATGCGATAGCCAGGGCCATTGAACGATACATTAAGGCCCAGAAGGGCGAGGAGGCGAAGCTTCAGGAAACTCCCGCCCCTCCAAGGCCATCATCGGCCGCCGATCTGGGCTTTTCCCCGGAGTGCCCGGAGTGCGGGAGCCTCCTTGAGATCAGCGAAGGGTGCGTGATCTGCCGGAACTGCGGTTATTCCCAGTGCGGTTAGAAGAAAGGCAGGAGCGCTACAGATCCCTGTATCAGAGGATCAAACCCGGGTGGAAGCCATCCACCTGGGTTTACCAGGAAATTGTGGCCTCCTGCCTCGGCCCGGGGGTGAAGGTCCTGGACCTGGGGTGCGGAAGGGGAGGAGTTATGGAGCGCCTTCACCCCCTGGCCGGCATAACCGTTGGGGTTGATGCAGACCTGGCCTCCCTCAGGGAGCACAGGGCACCTGTCATCTTCCGGGTCCAGGCTGTGGCAGAGATGCTCCCCTTCGCCCCCTGCTCCTTTGACCTGGTGATATCCAGCTGGGTCCTGGAGCACCTGGCCGAACCGGAAAAGGCCTTCGGGGAGATAGCCAGAGTCCTCAAGCCTGGTGGCCGCTTCATTTTCCTCACCCCCAACCTCCTCAACCCCATCCCCCGCCTCGGCCGGGAGCTGGCCAGGCTCGGGTCTTTCCTCCAGTGCTTCCTGGTGGCTGGCCTCTATGGCCGCCGGAGCCAGGATGTCTTTTACCCTTATTACCGCGCCAATACCCCAGGGAGAATTGAGGAGCTGGCAGCCGGAGCCGGCCTGCGGAAAATCTCCCTCCTCCTGATAGAGGACCCAACCTACCTTGCCTTCAACCGGCTATCCTTCCGCCTCGGCATCTTCGTGGAGAAATTCATCCCTCGTGAGCGGAAAGTCCACCTTGTGGGGGTTTATGAGAAATGAGCCCGGTGGCGAGGGGCTTACTGCTGCTCTTCGGCCTTTCTGTCATCGTGGCCTTTCTGGCCCTGCCCCCCCGCAGCCTGGGTGGCAAGGCCGATTTCATAGCCTCCGGTGTTTGCCACCGCCTTCCGGAACACTCCCTCTTCTTCGGGGGAAAGCAGAGCCCCCTCTGTGCCCGCTGCACAGGGACTTACCTGAGCCTCCTGGTTGCCTTCGTTTTCCTGATCGCCAGGGGAAGGTTGAAGTGCAGCCTTTTCCCCCCGCTGAAAGTCTCCCTGGCCCTTGCAGGCTTCGCAGTCCTGTGGGCTCTGGATGGGCTCAACTCTTTCTGGGCGCTGTGGACCGGAAATTACCTCCTCTATCCGCCGTCAAACTGGCTCCGGCTGGCCACAGGCACGCTCTATGGCCTGTGCTGGGGAGCCTGGTTCGTCCCCCTTTTCAACTCGGTGCTTTTCAAGAACCCAGCACCACGCCGGAGCCTGGAGGATTTCCGGGAGCTTGCTTTCCTCATCCTCGCGGGGCTGGGGATTTCAGGCCTGTTCCTGACCCGGTGGCCTCCCCTCTTTTACCCCTTGGCCCTCCTCAGCCTCGCCGGCCCCCTCCTCCTTCTGGGAGCGATAAACGCCATGCTCATCAAGCTCGTTTTCAATTTCTACCCCCAAGGAACAGAAAAAGGGGGAGAAATCCTCCCCCTTTTCGCCGCCGGAATCGGTGCTGCTCTACTTGAGGTCTCGGTCCTGAACCTGGCCAGGGCCTTCCTCAGGATTTAGTCCTTCCACTCCTTCCCGGGGTATTCCCTCCCCTCCAGGTGGGCGATGAACTTCTCAGCTTCCATGGCCGCTATCGCCCCGGAAGCGGCCGCCGTTACCACCTGGGCCAGGATTTTCTCCTGGACATCCCCGGCCGCAAAAACCCCCGGCACGCTCGTGTGCATGGCCCTGTCCGTCACGATGTAGCCCTGCTCGTCCAGCTCCAGCTGCCCCTGGAAGAGGGAAGTGTTGGGAATGTTGCCGATGTAGATGAATACCCCGTCCACCTTCAGGAAGGACTCCTCCCCCGTCTTAACGTTCCGGATCTTCACCCCTTCCACCTTATCCTTCCCCACGATCTCCGTGACGACGGAGTTCAGGATGAACTCAATGCGCTCGTTCTGGCGGGCCCTTTCCTGGATTATGGCCTCTGCCCGGAGCTGACCCCGCCTGTGGATTATGTAAACTTTGCGGGCGAAGCGGGTCAGGTAGAGGGCCTCCTTGACGGCGCTGTCACCGCCTCCCACCACAGCCACTTCCCGGTCCTTGTAGAAGAAGCCATCGCAGGTGGCGCAGAAAGAAACCCCCCGCCCTGTGAATTCCTCCTCGCCGGGGACGCCGAGCTTCCTGGGGGAAACGCCGGTGGCGATAATGAGGGCCCTGCACCGGTAATCGCCGGAGTAGGTGGTAACGGTGAAAGGATGCTCCCTCAGGTTAACCGAGAGGACTTCATCCATCTGGATTTCGGCCCCGAACTTTTTAGCCTGCTCCTGCATAAGGCGGGTGAGCTCCATCCCGGAGATCCCTTCGGGGAAGCCAGGGTAATTCTCAATCTCGGCGGTGAGAGCGGCCTGCCCCCCTATGGCCCTTCCGGTTATGACCAGGGTCCTGAGGGCGGACCTGGCCGAGTAGATGGCGGCGCTCAGCCCCGCCGGCCCCGAGCCTATGATTATGACATCGTAAATCTCCACGGTTCAATCCCTCCTTCCGGAGTTTTCTACAGCCTCAAGGATGGCTTTCTGGTCCGGAACGCCTATGTGATAATATACCAGATTGCCCTTTCCATCAAAAACAAGGAAGGTGGGCACTGCCCTTACGCCGAACCTGGAGGCCAGGGTTCGGCCTGGATCCCCCCAAACATCCAGCCTTATGAGGGAAGCCCTGTCCGCCAGCTTCTTCTCCAGCCCATCCACGATGGGCTTTGATAAGAGGCATGCGCTTCAGGTGTTGGAGAAGAATTCCACCACTACCGGCTTCCCCCCGCTTATCAGGGCGTTGAAATCCTCCAGCGAGCCCACAGGGCTCGGACGGTTCCGGAGGAGAAAGTAAGCTGCAATGAGGATGGCCAGCACCAGAATTACCGGCAGATTTTCCCTGATGGCATTCATTTAGGCCTCCTTTTAGCGAGGTATCACTATGGCATTGAACGGGCATTCCACCACGCAAAGGTGGCAGCCGTAGCAGAGGCTTGGCTCCACAAAAGGCGGCTCCCCCGGATCCACCTGGATCAGGGCTTTGCTCCTGCACGCCTGACGGGCAATGCACTTCCTGCAGGCCATGCAAAGGGCCGGATCAACGTATGGCGCCCTCTTGGCGTAAACCTCCGCGCTTTCCATCTCTCCCATCTCCTTGACCCTGGCTCCAGGGCATGGTATAATACCCCCCAGGGGTATATTTTAGCCGGAGGATGGGGCTGTGTCAAGGGAGGAAATTGAGGCCAGGATCCGGGAGATTGAGAAGAAGATCGCCGACCTGAAGGCTCGCTGGCCGAAACATTCGGTTCCGACTTCCATGGCAGTGGAGCTGGAGGAGCTTGAGGAAGAGCTGGAGAGGCTCAGGAAAGAGCTTTCCTCGTCCTGACTTCCTCTTTCCAGAGAGCCAGAGCCTGGCGGTTGGTTTCAAAAGCTATTTCGCCCGGTATTTCCTCCGGGGAAAAGAACCCTATTTCAGAAGCATCATCGCCCGGGGTTAAAGTTCCGCCTTTTCTTCTGGCCCGGTAGAGGATTATTATTCCCGGCCCCCGGAGATCATCGGTGTAGTGGAATATGCCGAAGAGGCCATCAATTTCCACTTCCAGGCCTGTCTCTTCCAGGCATTCCCTCCTGGCCGTTTCTTCAGGGGTTTCATCCCACTCCATGAAACCGGCTGGAAGCCCCCACTTGCCCTTTTCTGGAGAAACTGCCCTCTTCACCAGGAGGATCTTCCCATCCTCCTCCACCAGAACCCCGGCTCCAACTTTGGGGTCCTGGAAGATTACGTTGCCGCAGGAAGGGCAATAGAGCCTCTCCCTTCCGAAGAGCTCACGTTTTTCCAAGGGGCCTGCGCAGTAAGGGCAGAAGCGCCACAGGTGCACCGGCTTTATGCTTATGTTAAGATCCATCCCTTCCTCCTCTCCGGGGAATTATATCCCTGCCGACGGTTACTGGCAAACCAGCTTGAGCTTCCCCTCCCTATTCCGTGATGCGGGAAAAGGGGGTGCAGGGGGCACATCCCCCAGCCCCTTGCACCCTCTGATTTTTCCCCACCCTCGCTGGCTTGGGGCTCGCCCGCGTTCGAGATGGCACCTCCTGAAAACCCGCCCACGAGTGGGACCCTGAAGCCAGGCTGAGCCCCAGGTAACGGGGGCGGGAAGAGAAGAAAAAGGCGGGGGACACCCCCCGTCAAGGGGCGAAGCTCCCTGCGCCTCCCGATTTTCCCCGCCCTCGCTGGCTTGGGGCTCGCCCACGTTCAGGGCCCCACTCGCGGCCGAGTTGCAGGAGTTCCCTTCTCGCCCCTTTGATTTGTTTTTCTGGGGGGACATCCCCCAGACCCCCCGGGAGGGGGCTCTGCCCCCTCCACCCCCGTGGGAAGAAAACCAGGGGGTGCAGGGGGACACAGTCCCCCTGACGGGGGGAAGTGGGGGGTGGCCCCCCACAAAAACAAAATTAGGGGCGAGATGGCACCTCCTGAAACCCGCCCACGAGGGGGACCCTGAAG
>DAOUBN010000014.1:0-8935 GCA_034432815.1 Anaerolineae bacterium
GAACGAGCGGATGGACAGGATGTATCATCAGATGGTTGTTCAGACCCGGTGGCTCATCGGTGCCATAACCGTTATTGGTGCCCTTATCACCCTGCTTCTTGCGATAGGGCAATTCATCCGGTGAGGGAGGTGGGGGATGGCTCCGCGGGCTCTTGAAGCTCCGGCGGTATTGCGTCGTGCCTGGGGCGATGAAGTGACCGATGCCCTTACCTTGTGGCTCAGCGCTGTTCTTGAGGAGAGGGCGATATCCCGCGATGAATACCGTCAGATCCTCTCCCGCCTGGACATCCTGGAGCACGATTTGTCAGGCCTTAAGGCTGAGGTATATGAACTGCGCAGAGAGATGCGTGAGGAGATAAATGAACTGAGGCGGGAGATGAATGAACGGTTTGATCGGGTTAACGAGCGTATGGATCGGATGTATCACCAGATGGTTGTTCAAACCCGCTGGCTTGTTGGCACCATAACTGTCATTGGCGCCCTTATAACCCTGCTTCTGGCAATAGGCCAGTTCATCCGATGATTCCGGCGCGAGCAGGCCTGACCTTCCTGATCCTGGCTTTGCTTGCAATTTACTTTTTCACCATGCCCCCTACCCTGACGTGGGCTCACTGGGGTTCCGATGGGGGGGATTTAGCTGTAGCCATTGCGAAAAGCCGGCTTCCCCATCCTCCTGGTTTCCCCTCCTACCTTCTCCTGGGGGAAGTCTTCACCCGCATACCCTGGGGGGAAACAGCCTGGAAACTCAACCTGATGTCAGCGGCAATGGCGGCAGGGACGGCAGGATTGTGCGCGTGGGCTGTCTGGAAGGGGACGGGCTCGCTTCAATCCTCCATCATAGCCAGCCTCTCCCTCGGCCTTTCCCCCCTTTTCTGGTCCCAGGCCATCATCACCGAAGTTTACGCTCCTGCTGCCTTCTTTTCCGCTGCCCTGTTGTTCCTGTCCCTTCTCAAAGCCCCTGCCTGGCTTTCCGGCGCAGTCTGGGGCGTGGGGGTGGGAGTCCATCCTGCACTGGTTTTTCTTGCACCCCTTGTCCTCTGGAGTGCGGGACGAAAAGGCCAATTTCTCCAGGCGATCTGCGCCTTCCTCCTGGTAATCGCTGCCCTCTACGGCCCATTCCTCCTCTCCCGCCGCGCCGTTCCCAATCCCTGGGCCAATTTGAGCACTCTCTCAGGCTGGTGGGATTATGTGAGCGCCAGGTTCTACCGGGGATATTTCTTCTCTCTCCCCTCCGCCTTCTGGCCAGAGCGCCTCCTGGCCTGGCTGGCCCTCATGGCCCGTCAGTTCACACCCATCGGCGCCCCTCTGGTGGCATGGGGCTTCTACCGCCTCTGGCAGGATTCCCGCCCCATGGCCGTAGTTACCCTCTCGGCCTTTGCTGCCATAGGCCTGTGGGCAGTCGGCTACAACACCGCCGATTCCCACGTATACCTCACCCTGGCCCTGCCCCTTGCCGCCTTCTGGCTGGGGATCGGCCTCCGAGAGCTCACCCTCAGGCTGGGCAGAAACTGGAGTTTCCTCCCCTGGGCCCTGATGATCATCCCGCTGCTTCAGATCCTGCTCTTCGGAAGGAGCATCAGCCTCAGGGGCGATCGCTCATCTGTTGAATGGGCTAAAAGCGTGCTGGAAGCTGCCCCTCCCGGGGCCATCCTCGTCTCTTCCTCCGACCCTCACACCTTCACCCTATGGTATGTCCAGGAAATCCTTGGAGAGAGGCCGGACATCCTGGTGGTGGACAGGGATTTGTGGTGGCATGAACCCTGCCGTAAAATGATACTGAAAGCCCTCGGAATCGGGGAAAACGTGAGAGGGATTGAAGAACTTTCAAGCCTGACCGGCAGGCCGATTGTGGAGGCGAGGTGAAAGAGGCAAAGCGCGCTGGAGTCTTCCTGCTCGCCATCGGCTTGCTTTTCATATCCGTGTGGGGACTGCGGCTCGGCTTCACCCTGCGGGACGCTTACGCGAACCTGACCCGGCTTCAGGAGCTGGCTCAGGAACCGGACATAAATCGCCTGGATGAGCTCTGCGGTTCCGCCGGGGCCCTCGCTGAGGACCTGAAAACCGTAAAGCGAGAGGCCGGCTTCCTCCTGAGCCTGGCCCCTTCCCTCAGCTGGATTCCAGAAAGAGGGAGCGACCTCAAGGCCCTGCCTCTGCTCTTCCAGATCGCCCTGGACCTCAGCGAGGCCGGTGCCGAAATATGCCGCCCCTTTGAGGAGGTGGTAAGCTTCTCCCCTGAAAATGCCCTGCCCATCATCATATCGGGCGGGATCCAGTGGGGAAAAGCCCTTGCCCTGGTCCAGGAAGCAGCAAGGCTTTGGAAGGAGGTTGAGCGCCTGCCCCTTTCCCCTTCCCTTGAAGCCAGGTTGCGTCCCCTCCGGAAAACACTGCCCCTGGCGGAAACGGGCCTGAGTCTCCTCAAAATCCTCCCCCAACTCCTCGGAGCCGATGGCCCGCGGGTATACCTCATCCTGGCCCAGAACGAGGACGAACTCCGGCCCACGGGCGGGTTCATAACCGGCGTCGGAGAGGCAAGGGTTGAAGGGGGGAAAATCGTTTCCCTGACCTTCAGGGACAGCTACGCGGTGGATGACTTCTCCCTCCCCTATCCAGACCCCCCAGAGCCATTGCGCCGCTACATGGGCATTGACCTCTGGGTCTTCCGGGACAGCAACTGGTCGCCGGATTTCCCCACCTCGGCCCGGAAAGCTGTTTCCCTTTACCGCCCTGGCTATCCTGTAAAGGTGGATGGAGTCATAGCCCTGGACCAGGAAGCCGTCCGCAGGGTAGTGGAAGCTCTGGGCCCTCTGGCGCTGGAAGAGGGGAAGGAACCGATAACAGGCCGGAACATCATTTCCTTCATGCGCCAGGCCTGGGCCCCTGAAGGGGGAAAGCTCACGAAGGAGTGGTGGCTTGAGCGCAAAACCTTCATGGCCCTTATGGCCGAGGCGATCCTCCGGAAAGTGGAAGGTGGCGGAATAGACTGGCTCACACTGGCCCGCAGCCTCCTGTCCCTGCTGGAAGAGAAACACATCCTGATCTACCTTGAAGACCCCGAAGCTTCCCGGGCATTATCTTCCTTCGGCTGGGATGGTTCCCTCAAGCCAACTGATGGCGACTTCCTGATGGTGGTGGACGCCAACCTCGGATACAACAAGGCCAGCGCCAGGGTTCGTCAATCCATCGCCTATGAAGTGAGCCTGGCCGATTCGCCCCCGATTGCCACCCTCACCCTCGCCTACACCCACACCGCCCCTGCTGGCTACCCGTGTAAGCCTGAAGTCCGCTACGACCCGATCTACGAAAAGATGATGGACCGCTGCTACTGGGACTACATCAGGGTTTACGTCCCCCGCGGCAGCAAACTTCAGGATGCCACCCGGATGCCCATTCCTGCCGGATCCCTCTGGCATGGAGAAGGAGAATCCGGCGAGGTTACAGTGCGCGATGCGGAAGAAGGGCCCTGGACAGTGATGGCCGTCATGAGCCTGCTTCCCCCATCGGCAAGCCAGACCCGCCGCCTCACCTACACACTGCCCTCTGAAATCCTGGCGTGGGAGGGGGAAGAAGGGATTTACCGCCTAAGGGTTCAGAAGCAACCCGGGACCACTGGCCATCCTCTGAGGGTCAAGATTCGCCTTCCTGCAGGCTCTGAATTGATTGAAGCCAGGCCTGAGCCTTCGGCTCTTGAGGGAAATGCAGTGCTATTCATTGCGGATCTGAGGAAAGACAGGGAATTTTTCCTGCGTTTCAGGAGGCAAAAATGAAAGAAAAAGCTCTGTGGATCCTGGCCGGTGTTCTGATAGCCGTTCTCGCCATCATCCCCGCCATATGGGCTGCCCCGGGGCAAAGCCTTGAGCGCCAGACCGTTCCCACCCGCACTTTCACCCCTACTCCTGCTCCCCCCACAAACACCCCGACCCCGGCGCCTCCTTCTCCCGCCTTCACTCCTTCCCCTACCCCGCTTCCTCCTTCCCCGACCCCAACCACAGTAATTGCCCCCACACCCACCGCAACCTTCACCCCTTTGCCTGCCCGAACTCCTGCTGCGACCCCTGCTCCTTCGCCCACTGCAACTTTCACAGCGACCCCCGCCCCGTCTTTTACCCCAACTCCTGCACCCACTCCTCTTCCAACCCCAACTTTTACCTTTACCCTTTCCCCTACCCCTGCTACCCCTGCTCCCGAGCAACCTTCCCGGTGGGGCATTTCGCCCCTCTTCCTGGCGGGCCTGGGGCTCATAATTCTGGGGCTTATCATCATCGTTGTCTGGAGGCTCCGTGCTTGAGAGTCGCCGGCTTCCATTGCTGGGCGTGTTCTTGCTCCTTGTAGGGATTGCCCTGACCCTTGTTTATTTGCCCAGGCCTGAGAAATTGCCTCCTCGCGAACCCCTCATTCCGACTGCGGGTCCCATGCACTTTCCCACCTTTGCCTTCCGTAGCCCTTTGCCCACACTGGCGCCGCCCGCGGAAGTGGCAATCCTGTGGGGAGGGAAGCCTCGCTGGGGCGCGGGGGTTGCCGTTGGCCCCATCTCAAGGTATAATATAAAACCGCTCAGGCTTGGGTGGTACCTTGACTGGAGGGCAAGGGCCGATCCTCCCAGGCCCGAAGGGATAGAATACGTCCAGATGGTCAGGCTCAAGGGGGGCAAGCTCACCCCTGGGCCTGGAGAAATCTCCAGAATAGCGCGACTCAACCCTGGTTCTCTCTGGCTCATCGGCAACGAGCCTGATGTAAAGTGGCAGGACAACGTAAAGCCTGCCCTTTACGCTGAACTTTACCATCAGGCTTACAGAGCGATAAAATCGGCCGATCCGGCGGCCAGAGTGGCCGCAGGCGGAATATCGCAGCCGACCCCTCTCCGGTTGAAGTATCTTGAGCTAATCCTGCAGGCTTACCGAGAGCGATTCGGGGAAGAGATGCCTTTAGACGCCTGGCACATCCACAACTTCATCCTTCGGGAGGAGAGGGGTTCGTGGGGGGTTGACATCCCTCCGGGCATTGGGGAAGACCGGGGGGAGCTCTATGAGATTGATGACAGTGGAAACATAGAGGCATTTCGCCGCCACATCCTGGACTTCAGGCGGTGGATGGCGGAGCATGCTTTCCAGTATTACCCCCTCATCGTCTCCGAATACGGAATCCCGATGCCTGAGGACTACGGCTTCCCTCCTGAGCGGGTGATTGGTTTCCTGCAAGCCACCTTTGAATTCTTCCTCACGGCGGCCGACCCGGCCCTGGGCGACCCCTCGGACGGCTACCGACTGGTCCAGCGCTGGTGCTGGTATAGCCTTGACGCCCCCGAAACCTACTACCCCCAGGGCCGCCTCTTTGACCCCCAGACCGGGGCGCTGACGGCAGTGGGGGAGGGGTGGGTGAGCATGGTGAGCCAGTGGACAGGAGGTGAGAGATGAGGCGCATATCTCGTTTACACTTAGCGTGGTTCATAGGGGTGTTGTTGGTTCTTTTTCCTCTGTTGGTGCTGGTAGTACCGGGCTGGGGGATGCCAGGCCAGAGCGTGGCACGGCAGACGGTGCCTGAATTGGAGCCACGTGCGTATTTGCCCTTGATTATACGCAATGCCATAGGGGGGAAGCAAGGGGAGACCTTGCTGACCCCTCAAGCCTACTTGCCTCTGGTAGCGAGAAATTATGTTGCGCCTCTATGGCGCTTCGGTGCCTCGGTAGCGCGCCGCTCTTTGCTGGATTATCCTGCAGCATATATTATCGGGTTGCGTCTGGGGTGGTATGTGGATTGGACAGTAACCCCCAACGCGCCAAGGCCCAACGGGATAGAGTATGTCCCCATTGTGCGGGTAAAGCAGTTAAAAGATCAAAACGGTGCCCCAACCACTTGCTGTGTGGATTGCCCCTACCTTCAAATAAATGGACAGTACACATACACCGTCTCACCCAGTTGGACGGTGATTGAAACGGCGGCCCGAACGAATCCGGGTTTGTTGTGGGTGATCGGCAACGAAATTGAGCGGAGGGACTGGGGGCAGGGCTATTGCGCCCGGCAGGACGAAATATTGCCCGAACTTTACGCCCGAGCTTATCACGAAATTCGGCAGTTTATTCTTAATGTGGACCCTACAGCTAAATTCGCCATAGGAGGCGTTATCCAAGCAACACCATTGCGGCTGAAATACCTGGATCGGGTCTGGAATGCTTATCAGCAGGAGTATGGCGAACCTATGCCGGTTGATGTCTGGAATGTTCACGCTTTTGTTTTACAGGAAGTGAGGGGGAGTTGGGGGGCGGACATACCAGCCGGGTTAGATGAAACAGAGGGTGAGAGGTATTCAGTGGAAGATAATAAAAATTTCTTTATTGCATGGGAGCATATTCGCTCTTTCCGGGCTTGGATGAAAGAAAAAGGGCAGCAAAATAAGCCTCTTATTATTACGGAATATGGGGTTAACATGCCCCCTCACTTTGCGGGATTTTCGCCGGAAGAGGTCCGCGATAGTTTTATGTACCCTTCTTTTGAGCACTTTTTGAACCAGAAGGATTGCAGTATCGGCTATCCCGAGGACGAATGTCGTTTGGTTCAACGCTGGAACTGGTACAGTTTGGATGATGATAGCGGGAAATACGAGGATGGTCAATATCTTCAATTTTACAACGGGAATCTTCTGTATTCCGGGCTGGGAGCCAATCCTATGGGGTTGGCTCCTTTGGGCAGGTACTGGCAGGATTACGTAAGAACCTTGCATTGATGCCTGGAGAATCGTTCAGATGGCCCTGGGGGTTTTCTGTGAGGGTTAGGGAAATCGGTTGGCCTTCGGGTTTTCTGACGCTTGTTATTGCAATTTATTGCCTTTTAGCGGCCCTGTATGCAGTTTTGGTTCCTCCCTGGGAATCGCCGGACGAACCCGCTCATTACCGATACGTGATGCAACTGGCCGAGCGCTGGCGCCCGCCAATGGACCCGATGGTCCGTCAACGCGCCTCTTTTTGCCGGGATTATGCTTTTACGACCTCTAACTACGAATGGTATCACCCGGCACTTGGGTACTTGCCTCTGGCTGTAGCCTACAAAGTTTTGTCATTTTTGATCCCTGATTCATTGCCTGTTGATTTTCCACCCTTTAACCCGTTATTTTGTTCTGATCCCTTCAGAAACCCGAACCTCTTTCATCAGGCACATCGTCTGCCGGACATCTGGCGCGGCCAAGGGGGTTTGGCGATCCTCAGGTTTCTTTCCTCCCTGTGGGGCACAGTGATCGTTTATACCACTTATAAGATTGGCCAATGGATGAAGATGGAAGGGTTTGAAATCGTTGCGGCCAGTTGGGTCGCTTTTCTCCCACAGTTTACGTTTATCAGCGCAACGGTGCGGAACGATACCGTAACGAACGCACTATCTGCTATTTTACTTATACTTATTATCAGAATGCAGATCTCTGCGGAGCGACACAACTGGTTAGCAGCAGCAACGGGGTTCGCTTTAGGTGCCGGAATTCTCGCTAAACTCACAACAGTATACCTGATTCCGGTGGCTTTGGCCGCCGTGGCTCTTTCTGCGAAGCTTTTCGCGAAAAAATGGCCGGGGTTAGTCATCGGTTTCTTTTTGCCTCTACTCATTCTCGTTGGCGGGTATTACTTGGTATATCCAGAGGCAAGATCGGCTCTCTCGTATATGAATGCCCACCTGAGCGTGAAACCCCAGGCATTCTCCTGGGCTTACTGGAAGCCTTTTTTCCCAATGCTGATTGAACTCTTTTTTGCTCGCTTCGGGTGGGCTAATATCCGGGTCCCGGCCTGGTGGATTGTATGCGCTGCAGGGATATGGGCTCTGGGATTCGGAGCGTCTGCTTTTTGCGGAGTTGATCTCTTGAGAAGAAGAGATAAAATAGACCAAAAGCAGTTTTTGGCTCGTGTATTGTTGCTCCTCTTCTTGGGGTTACTTCTGGCCTTTGTGGGAGTATTGCGGTACAACCTTGCCGTCTTTCAGCCGCAGGGCCGATTCCTGTTCCCCGCTATAGTCAGTTGGGCACTCCTGGGCACATGGGGGTTCTCGTTCGTTTTGCCTAAACGAACGAAGGCAATGGTGGGGTTCGGTATGATTTTGTTTATGCTGGCCTTTAATATCCGATCTCTGATCGCTCTTGTTCAAACCTACTACTGAACCCGGCGATCCATGGCATGCCGATCAGAGAAGAGGCAGTGATTTGTATCCCCCCAATGGTGTGGTATCATCTAACCTAGAGGAGGAGGTCCTGCTGGCCTACCTCTTCGGCTCCCGGGCTGCCGGCACCGCCGGCCCCCGGAGCGACTATGACATTGCCCTGCTGGTCCACAACCCTTCGCTGGACCAGCAGGCCCGTCTGGCCCACGAGATCGGGGCGATTCTGGAGGCAGAGCAGGTGGACGTGGTCTTCCTGAACCGGGCGCCGGTGGGACCGGCCTACGCGGACTATCTCCGGAAATGGTAACTGCCTACCCTGACCGAGTCATAGATAACGAGCGCAGGCAGTTTGCGCGTATACAGGCCTGACGGCCTGCGCCACATCTTTTGCGGCGTCTGCCAAAGGATTCCCGGTAAGGATTTGTTAAAACCTTTGTGTCCTTCGTGTCCTTCGTGGTAGTAATTACCGGAAATGGATGAGTGCACGCCTTGAGCGCGGTAATTCAGTTTGACAACGTCTCCAAAAAGTTCATCCTCCACCACGAGCGGGCCCGCTCTTTCCAGGAACTGGCCGTGGGGCTCTTCCGGCGCAACAACTGCTCCCGCGAGGAGTTCTGGGCCCTGCGGGACGTCAGTTTCGCCGTGGAGCAGGGGGAGACCGTCGGCATCATCGGCCCCAACGGTGCCGGGAAGAGCACGGTCCTGAAACTCGTTGCCCGCATCATAGAGCCGACCTCCGGGCGGATAGAGGTCCGGGGCCGCATCGGGGCACTCCTGGAACTGGGCGCGGGCTTCCACCCCGACC
>DAOUBN010000015.1:0-12753 GCA_034432815.1 Anaerolineae bacterium
GTCCAGAAGGCTTTCTCCGGGTAGAGGCCCTGCGATTTTAGCCACTCGTCATATGCCCTGCGGCGTTCGGGATCCCTCAGGACCTCGTAAGCCTCCTGGAGCTGGCGGAAGAGGAAAGCAGTCTTGAAGGCCCTCAGGACATCAGGGTGATACTCTTTCACCAGGCGCCTGTAGGCCCTTTCAATCTCTTCCGCCGAAGCAAAAGGCGATACCTCCAGGAGCTGGTAATAGTCTGGCCTGAACCTCTCTTCCACAGCAGGGCTCCTGAACTCTCAGAAAGGGATAGAGGGAAGAGCGTATAGTTTGTTATCGCATGAGCCTATGTAGACGGCTCCGCCGGCCAGGGCAGCCGAGGAAACCACCGGCCCGCCTGTCCGGAACCGCCAGAGGAGTTCCCCCCTCACCGCATCCAGGCAGTAAACGTAACCGTCCACCGAACCGAAATAGACCCTCTCCTCTTCCACCTTCGGGGATGAAATGACCTGGTCTCCTGTGGCATATTTCCAGAGGAGCTTCCCATCCTCGGCCCTGAAGGCGTAGAGGTGGCCATCGGCTGAGCCGATGTAGACAGTGCGCTCGGCCACAGCTGGGGAGGAAACCACCGGCTTGCCAGTCTTGTATCGCCATACCACCCACCCTGAAAAGACGTTGAAGGCGTAAACGTAGAAGTCAAATCCGCCGACGAAGAAGTAATTCTCCCAGACGGCGGGGGATGAGACCACCTTCCTGCCGCAGTAGTGGCGCCAGAGGGGGTAGCCGTCGGAAGCCTTAAGAGCATAGATGAAGCCGTCGTCCGAGCCGAAGATCACCCTGTCCTGGAAGAGGGCGGGGGAGGATCTGACGGCTCCGCCTGTGGTGAAGAGCCACCTCAGCCTGCCCGAGGCCGCATCCACCGCATAGAAATTGCCATCATCCGAGCCAAAGAAGACAGTCTCGCCGTAAACCCTGGGTGAGGAGCGGATCTTGCCCCCCGTTGAGAAGACCCAGACAGTTCGCCCGGTAGAGGAGTCAAGGGCATACATGTTCCCGTCTTCCGAACCGAAGAGCACGATCCTCCTCCAGACGAAGGGGCTTGATACAACCCCTCCCTTTGTGGGGTATTTCCAGAGCATTTTGCCCGTCTGGGCGTCCAGGGCGTAGAGGTTGTAATCGTATGAGCCGACGTAGACGATGCCGGAGGCCACTGCAGGAGAGGAGCGGACCTCATCCTCGCAGGTGAAAACCCAGAGGGGTTTCACCGCCTGCACTTCTTCCCTCTGGAGCACTGGAACCGTCAGAGGACGCTTGCTCCCGAAGGCTTTCAGGATGGCCGCTTTCATCTCCTCGGCGGAGGAGAAGCGCTTCTCCATGTCGTATTCCAGGGCTTTCATTATGACTGCTTCCAGGGCCGGGGGAACGGAAGGGTTCACGGCCCTTATGGGCCTTTCGTGGAAAGAGAAAGGCGGCTCGGTCCTCGGGTCCACCCGGGTAAGGAGGTGGTGAAGGGTAGCGCCCAGGGAGTAGATATCGCTTCTGGGGTCCATGATCCCCCGGTATTGCTCGGGAGGCGCGTAACCCTCGGTCCCAACCATGGTCCCCTTGATGCCCTTCTGGAAAACCCTGGCGATGCCGAAATCCACCAGCATTATCCTTCCGTCGTTCGTAAGCATTATGTTGGAGGGCTTGAGGTCCCTGAAGATTATCGGATCCGGCTTGTGGTTGTGGAGGTAATGCAGGACATCGCAGAGCTGCAGAGCCCAGTCCACCACGACCTCAACCGGAATAAAGGAAGGGGTTTCCCGCAGGATAGCTTCCAGATCTTTTCCTTCAACGAACTCCATCACGAGGTAACTGCGCTGCCCTTCGGTGAAATAATCGTAGACTTTCGGGATGGCAGGGTGGTTGAGGCTGACCAGGATCTGGGCTTCCCGGTTGAAGCTGTCCACGCTCTCCCGGTGGGCGGAGGGGGAGAGGTCAGAGAAGATCTCTTTTATGGCGCATATCCTCTCAACCCCTTCAAACCGCCTGTCCCTGGCCTTGTATACAGCTCCCATCCCCCCGATCCCGAGAACTTCCAGGATTTCATAGCGGCCCTGAAGCACAGTTCCGGGCTCCAGAGCGACGTAAAAGCGGGGTTCCGGGAGCTGGACCTGCCTTGTTTTGACTTCTTTTTCCATAGGAGCCTCCGCAGGTTAATTATAAATGTCTCGGGATTTGGGCGCAAACCTGTGCCGCAAATTCACAAAAACCCGGGGATGGAGGAGCCACCTCCCGGGACGCTGTGGGGGGTCCCGCCCTTTCTTCTCTTTCCCCCCCATTCCCTGAGGCTGAGCCTGGCTTCAGGCTCCCACTCGTGGGCAGGTTTCAGGAGTTGCCCGCCCGCCCTCAATTTTCCCTCCACTTCCCCCGTCAGGGGGATTCTGTCCCCCTGCCTTTTTCTCTTTTCCCACCCCCGTTCCCTGCGGCCACGCCCGGCTTCAGGGTCCCACTCGGGGGCAGGTTTCAGGAGATGCCAACTTGCCCCCGCTCTTTGCCTTTTCGGGGGCACATTCCCCGAACCCCCTGGGAGGAGGCATGTCTTACTCCATCCCCATTTTTCAATCGGGGGAGGCAGGGGCTCCGTCCTCATACCGGGGGCCTGGGAAGTATCCATCCAGAGAAACAAATCAGAGGAGCGAAGAGGCAACTCCTGCAACCCGCCCATGAAAGGGGAAAAACCGGGGTGGAGAGGGCTTTGCCCCCTCCCGGGGGGTTCTGGGGGGTGTCCCCCCAGATAAACCAAAAAGGGGCGAGGAGGCAACTCCTGCAACCCGCCCACGAGTGGGATCCTGAACCCCGGCAAACCCTGAGCCTGCGAGGGTGGGGAAAAAACCGGGGGTGCAGGGGGCGAAGCCCCCATGCCGGGGGGTGTCTCTCCGCCTTTTTCCCTCTTTCCCGTTGAGGTTGCATTCTACAGCCATCTGGGTTAAAATTAAACCAAACCCCGCACAGAATGGAGGAAAAGCGATGTATCATAGGATAATAATTGTGGGCCACCTTGGAGCCGACCCGGAAATGCGCTACACCCCAACCGGAACCCCGGTCACTCATTTCAGGATGGCTTCCCACAGAATTTTCGTTGATGCAGAAGGGAACCGCAAGAAAGTCACCACCTGGTTCCGGGTTACCGCCTGGGGCAAGCTGGCCGAGCAGTGCAACGAATACCTCCAGAAAGGGCGCCTCGTCCTGGTGGAAGGAGTGCTCGTCCCGGACGAGAGCGGCAACCCCAGGGTCTGGGTGGGAAGCGATGGGACCGTCAGGGCCTCTTATGAGGTGAGGGCGGAAAGGGTTAAGTTCCTTGGTCCTCGCCCGGCCGCCCCCGAGGAGGCCATTGCCGAAGAGGGTTACGAAGCTCTCCCCGAGCTCGGGGAGGAAGAAGAAATCCCATTCTGAGCTGCAATGGAGAATTTTGGCCCCTGGCTGGCCCTCGGGCTGGCTTTTGTTTTCTTGCTGTTCCTTAACCGCTGGATAAGCCAGCACCTCCAGGGCATTGGCTTGCTCCTCACCGGCAATCAGAAAGCAAGCCTGTTTTTGTATTTCATCATCCTCTTCCCCGGCATAATAGTCCACGAACTGAGCCACTGGCTCATGGCAAAGCTCCTGGGGATAAGGACCGGCAGGATAAAGATTGGGCCGTCGGCGGAAGGGAGAACCGGCTATTACTCAATGGGCTCAGTTGAGGTGGCAAGGAGCGATCCTCTGAGGGATAGCCTTGTGGGACTTGCCCCCCTGCTGGTGGGCTGCGCCCTTCTGGTGCTGATAACCTACAGGGTGTTCAACATCCACTGGTTCGCCGGCGGGCTTGAGTGGGGCGAAGCCATCAGGACCTTTCAGGGCTGGATCGGCAAGGGTGATTTCTGGCTTTGGCTTTACCTCGTGTTCACCATAAGCAACGCCATGATGCCCAGCGCCAAGGACCGGGAGCCCTGGGGCCCGGCTATTGTCTTCATCTTGATCGTGGTTTCGTTCGGCTATTTCACGGGCTGGCTTTCAAGGATACCCCCATCTGTGGTCAGGACGGCAAGGGACTGGGCTGCGGCCCTGGCCTGGAGCCTGGGCTTCACCTGCGGGGTGGATGCGGCCTGGGCTCTCCTCCTGAGCATAGTGGAACGGACCGTTGAGCTCATAACCGGAAGGAGGGTGATATACTGACCATGCAGGTCCTGGGCTCGCGTTTCTCCGACATCATAGTGATCAAACTTGATCCAGGCGAGGAGGTGATCTCAACCCTGAGGGAATGGGCTTCAGGGCAGCGCATTTTTTCAGGCACATTTTACGCCATAGGAGCTCTGGGCCGGGCAATCCTGGGGTATTTTGACCCCCAGGTCCGCGATTACATAAAGATACCGGTTGAAAGCCAGACGGAAGTGGCCTCCATGCTTGGCAACTTGGCAGTGGGCGAAGAGGGGACCCCAATCCTCCACATCCATTCCGTCCTCTCCTTCCCCGACGGCCGCACCGTCGGAGGGCACCTTTTTGAGGGGATTGTGAACCCCACCCTTGAGATCACTTTCTTCCCCCTGCCCAGCCCCCTTATCCGCCGCCAGGATCCCGATACCGGCCTCAAGCTCCTGAGCCTTTGAATCCGTTACCGGTCAGTTTTTCAGGTTTAAAGCCCCTTTCCGCAAAACGGTTTGAAAAAAATCGCTTTAATTCTGGCCCTGGCCGGGTTAGCTCTGGCCCTTTTCCTGATATATTCAAGCGAGCAGCAGGGTAATGAGTTGCTCCAGAAAATCAGGCTTATCCTCCGCTTCGGCGTAAAGGCGATGAGCATTTTCTTTGACCTGACCATGGAACTGCTTAAGGGGATGATGGCTCTTGAGAGGATATTCCTCGGGGAAGCAACCCCGCAGGTTCAGACCCCTACCCCGACCACTTTGCCCCAGACGCCAGTTCCCACCCCAACTGCCACTTCAACTGTTCCGCCTCAGGCGCCAACCCCCATTTCTATGGAACCAATCCCTCCGAGACAGGAAACGGTAAAATGCTGCGGCGGCATAGTGGTCCTTATCCTTTTAATAAGCTTGGCCACTGGATTGCAGAAGGTCATCGGATTTATAGCTAAAATCTTCAGTTGAGGGCATTCAGGGGGCGCGGTTGAGCCCGAAAAGGGCTTTCCAGGCTTCCAGGGGGGCGGCGAAGGCTTCCGCAGGGGGACGAGGAGGCTCAGCCGGAAGGGGAAAATTTTTCCGCCACAAGAGGGCAGGAAGCGATGAATTCCCCCGGCCGAACCAGACGCTGCTTCCTCCAGAATTCCTTGAGATAAGCTTCCCGGGATGGGGCCAGGACCTCTTCCGGAGCATGGGGGCCTGCCGCTTCAATCCCCAAAGCCCTGGCTCTGGCTTCGAGCTCTTCCTTCAACTCAAGCTGGGCCTCCCTTTCCTGAAGGGCGGCGGCGAACTGAGCCCTTGCCTCTGTGCTCTCCACGGCCTCCGTTATCGCTATGTAGAAAGCGAGGGCCACCCAGGCCACAAATATGAGGCCAATCAGCCAGGCCACGTTTACCCTCAGCCCTTTCTGAAAGAGCCTTTCCTGGAGTTCGCGCATGTTCTCCTAAGGGTAAAAACCTTCTTCTCTGGCCTGCGAGGCCAGCACCCTCCTGGTGTTGATATACCACCTGGCCTGAGTCCTGAACCTGTCCGCTGAAGAGAACATCGGGCCCGACTGGACTCCCTTGAGCTCTTTCCTGGCCCCGAAAAGGTAAAGGGGGTAGTAAAGGATCAGGGCCGGGACTTCCTCGGCGAAGAGTTCCTGGAACCTGAAGTAAAGGTCCCGGCGGAGGCTGAGGTCGGGGGTCAGGCGGGCTTCCTCCAGCAGGGCGTCAACTTTCGGGGAGGAATATCCGCTGAAGTTCTGGCCTCCCTTCTTCTGGCTTGAGTGCCAGAGGGGGTATGGGTCGGGGTCCGGGCCGAGTTCCCAGCGCACGATGGCCGCCTCAAAGTTCCGGGGGTAGAGGAAATCCCGCACCAGGCTCGGGTAATCCAGGGCCTGGGGTATGGCCTCCACCCCAACTTTTTTCCATCCTTCCGCCAGAAGGTAGGCAAGCCGGGCGCTTTCTGGCGAGTTTGAGGTCAGCAGGATGAAGTTGAGTTTCTGGCTGCCTTTATCCCGGACCCCATCCCCATCGCTATCCTTCCAGCCAGCCTCCTCCAGCAGGGCCGAGGCCTTCTCCAGGTCATACTGATAGCGTTTGGCTCCAGGATTGTAAGCCCAGGAAGTCGGCCAGATGGGGCTGTGGGCTTCCACCCCGTAGCCCTGGAGAATTTCCCCGATTATCGCCTGCCGGTCCACGGCGTAGTTCAGGGCCTGGCGCACTTCCTTCTCCCTGAAGAAGGGGACATTGGGATTGTCAAAATTGAAGAGGACGGCAGTGTAGCCGGCGAGGATCCCTGAGTAAAGGGACAGCTCTTCCGCGGAGGCGGCTTCGCGGGCATACTGGTAGGGTATGCGGCCCACCCCCATGACCTCCCCCCGCTTCAGGGCTTCAAAGGCGCTCTCGTAATCGGGGAAGAAGCGGAATTCCATCTCCGCAAGGTAAGGCCTGGGCCCGTAGAAATCGGGGTTTGCTTCCAGGACTACATGGGTGGCGTCCATTTCCTTCAAGCGATAAGGCCCCGTGCCTGTGGGCTCAAGGTTGAAGCGGGACTGAGCCATGAGGGCAATGGGGGCCCGGGACCAGATGTGGGCCGGGATTATGCCTATGGAAGTGTAAGCCATGAAGGGGGCGAATGGCTCCTTAAGGGTGAAGCGAACCGTGTATGGGTCGTCGCTTGAGGCTTCCACATTCTTCCAGATTTCCTGAAGGGATGGGAGGCCAGGGAACTCGGGTGAAGCCAGTGCCCTGGCAGTGAAGAGGACGTCCTCAGCGGTGAAAGGGATCCCATCGTGCCAGCGGATGCCCCGGCGGAGGTGGAAAGTGTAGACGAGGCCATCCGGTGAGATTTCCCAGCGCTCGGCGAGGGCCGGCACTGGCCTGCCCTGATCGTCCAGGGCTGTCAGCCCGCTGAAGATGAGGGAGCAGAGATCCTGGTCCAGCTCGTTGAACTGGCTGAGGAGCGGGTTGAGGAAACGGGGGTTGCCGGCAACCCCTTCCACGTATCTTCCCCCCGGGGCAGGGATCGTCACGGTGCTGTAGAGGATGGCCCCGTAGGAGAGGACAGCTCCGATCAGGGTCAGGGCCAGAAAAAGGGCGAGGAATTGCCAGCGGATGAAGCGAGCCAAGCTTCCCCCCGTTTCCTCATTCAAACACGATTACGCTCAGCAGGGAGAGCAGGAGGAAGAGGGCCGAGAGCACTACGGCGGCCTGGAACAGGACCTTCTCCGCACCCCGCCGGGTTTTATAGATCCCGCCTTCGCCTCCGAAGATGGAGCTGAGCCCTCCACCCTTGCTCCCAAGCAGTATGACCACGATCAGAGTGAGGGAAAGGACGATCTGGATCAGGTAGAAATAGGTCCTCATTCCTCCTCAACCTCCTACTGGCCGAACATTATCATGATACTGACGCCTGAGTCCTCGGCGTTGATGGTTACCGAGGCGGTGCGCCCGTCTTTGGTGAAGTTGAGTATGGCCATATTACCCATTTCTATGGAGCCTTCGGCTGCTTTCCAGCCGTTGGCCGGCATCTTATCCTTGTAGAACTTCACAGCTTCCTGGAAAGGTGTTGCGCTCTTGTAGGCCAGGAATCCCGGCCCACCCCCCATCTCTGAGGCATCGGCCAGGATAGGGATGTCCTGGGGGTGGAGCTGGGCGCATTCCGCAGGGACCTCAATCGTGAAAGGCCTGTTGATGTCCAGGACTTCCCAGGCCCACTTTACGGTCCCTTCCCCTTTCCTGTAGAATATGTCCTTCCCGTAGGCCTCCACGATCTCTTTGAGGGCATAGCCTTCGGGAGCGACCCAGACTTCCCCTTTCACCCTGACAAAGCCGCCCCAGGGGAAGGCTTTCTCGTCAAAGGTGTAATGCCTGGCCTTCACGCCCGCCACAGTATCATAGCCCACAAAGGTCCCTCCCTGGATCCCGAATTCAGGGGAGAATCGGCTCAGGACTTCGGACTCGGGAGCGGTGCTGCTCAGGCAGGTTTCCCCGAGAACCAGGTAGGTTTTTCCTCCTATCTGGACCATTACCAGGGCGCCCTCTACCTCTGGTCCTTTCAGGGTCAGGCGGCGGGCAGGCGGGTTGGCCGTGTACTCTTCAATCCACTGGGTTTCCCACTTCACCGGATTGCCAGCTTCATCCTTCCCGTCAAAGGAGATCGCCCACTGGATCCTGTAGCTGGAGAGCTTCTCCAGGCCGGCAGTGATTTTCTCCAGCTGGAGTTTTTCCTCAGCCGGGGCGGGAGTGGGGGTTGCCTCCGGGACCGATGTTGGCGTGGCTTTGGGAGTAACTTTCGGCGTCTCCGCAACGGGTGGGGATGGTTTCGGTGCAGGGGTAGCTGGGCCGGGCCTGCATGCAGCCACGGCCAGAACCAGCGCCCCCACAATCAGCAAAAAACTCTTCATTTTTGACACCTTGTCTCCCTCCTCAAGGGTTTGGTCCTATTATAAACCTTAAAGGTGGAAAGTCAAAGCAGGCTCCTGGCAACCCATCGGGGGTGAAGGGGGCAAGACTTCCTCCAGTGGGTCTGGGGGGTGTCCCCCGCCTTTTTCTCTTTTTCCCACCCCCGTTTGCCCCGGCTCAGCCGGGCTTCAGGGGCCCCCTCGTGGGCAGGTTTCAGGAGGTGCCAACTCGCCCCCAGTTTTGTTTTCGTGGAGGGACACCCCCCATTTCCCCCCGTCAGGGGGATTTTGTCCCCCTGCACCCCCTGTTTTTTCTTTCCCTGGGGGTGGAGGGGGCAAGCCCTCTCCCGAGGGTATAGGGGGTGTCCCCCCAGAATTGGGGGGGTGCAGGGGGGCGAAGCCCCCATGCCAGGGGGCTACGGGGGGTGTCCCCCCGACCTTTCCTTCTTTTTCTCAAAGGGGCGAGAAGGCAACTCCTCCAACCCGGCCGCGAGGGGGACCCTGAACCCCGGTGAACCCTGAGCCAACGAGGGTGGGGGAAAATTAGGAGTGAGGGGATCCCCCGCTTTCTCTCTTTACCCTGGAATTAGGGGCATTCTGGCGTGGCCGGTGGCTATTTTTCAGGCCATGGTTTATAATAGAAGCCGAAATCGGGCGAGGAGGGAAAGCCTTGGACCTGAGACTTTACGTTATAACCGATTCCCGCTTGCTGAAGGGCCGCTCCTTAGTGGAGGCGGTGGAGGAAGCCATAAGGGGTGGAGCCACCGTCATCCAGTATCGGGAGAAAGAGGCCCCCACCCGCAGGATGGTGGAAGAGGCCAGGCTTCTCAGGGCTTTGTGCAGAGCCAGAGGCGTCCCTTTCATAGTTAACGACCGCATTGACGTGGCCCTCGCTGTGGATGCCGATGGCGTCCACGTGGGCGATGACGATATGCCCGTCTGGCTGGCCCGAAAGCTCCTTGGCCCCCGCAAGATCATCGGCGCTTCAGCCGATAGCGTGGAGAAGGCCATCCTATATGCCTCTGAAGGAGCCAATTACTTAGGAGTGGGCAGCGTCTATGCTACCCCTACCAAGCCTGATGCTGGTCCTCCCATCGGTCTTGATGGGCTCAAGAGGATACTCAGGGTGGCGAGCGTCCCCGTTGTGGCCATAGGCGGGATAAACGAGACCAACGCCAGAGAGGTTCTGGAGGCGGGGGTCGCGGGCATTGCTGTGATCTCGGCTGTGATGGGGGCTCCCGATGTCCTTGAAGCCACCCGGCGCTTGAGGAAAATCGTTGACGAGGTGCTGGGCTCATGACCTGGTGGGGGTGGATTGGATCAGGACTCCTGGCTATTTTCTGGCCCCTGAACTGGTTCCTCCCCGGGCCGAGGACCCATTTGCTCTTCTTCCCCCTGTGGCTCGGCCTCATACTGGTCCTGGATTCCCTGGTCTTCCGGCGCAGGGGAAGTTCCCTCCTCAGCCGGGATCCGGCCAGGTTTGCGGGGCTTTTCCTCCTCTCGGCCCCCTTCTGGTGGCTCTTTGAGCTCCTGAACCGTCGGGTTCAGAACTGGCATTACGTCGGGGTTGAGCTTCACCCCCTGGTTTACTTCTCCCTGGCCTCGCTCGCCTTCTCCACCGTAATCCCCGCTGTCCTTGAAGCCTCGGAACTGGTCTCCTTTTTCCTCAAGAAACCGCTGCTGAAATGGAAGCTCACCCCTCACCCAGCTCTGGGCTGGGGGATGATGGGGGCAGGCATCGCAACCCTCCTTGCCCTTCTCCTCTGGCCCCGGTATTTCTTCCCCTTCCTCTGGATTTCCCCCTTCCTGATAACGGAATCCATCAACTACATGCTGGGCCACAAGAGCCTCGTGGTTTACTGGCAGCGGGGGGAATGGAGGCCGACTTTTGCCCTCTTCGGAGGCGTGCTCATCTGCGCTTTCTTCTGGGAATTCTGGAACTACTGGTCATGGCCCAAGTGGATTTACACCGTCCCCTTCTTTGATTTCCTCCACATCTTTGAGATGCCCCTTTTAGGCTACGGAGGCTACCTCCCCTTCGCTCTTGGGGTCTACTCCTTCTACAACCTGGCGCAAGGATTCATGCGCTGGCCTGGCCATTATGTCCGGCTCCTCCCGGAGGGTTGAGGCGATATGAATGCCAGAATCCTTGTGGTGGAAGATGAAGTGAAGCTGATGCGCCTCGTGGCCGATTACCTTGAGGCAGCGGGGTTTCAGGTCCTCAAGGCTTACACCGGGAAGGAAGCCCTGGCCGTCTTCCGCCACGAAAAGCCCGATCTTGTGATCCTGGACCTGATGCTCCCGGAACTGGACGGGATGGAAGTAGCCCGGATAATCCGGCGCGAATCTTCAACCCCGATCATCATGCTCACGGCCAGGGTTGAGGAGAGCGACCGGATCCTGGGGCTGGAGATTGGCGCCGATGACTACATAACCAAGCCCTTTTCTCCGAGGGAACTGGTGGCCAGAGTGAGGGCGGTCCTCCGCCGGGCCAGGGGGGAATTTCCCGTCATGACCGTAAAGGTGGGAGAAATTGAAATTGACCCCCAGAAGAGGACGGTGACAGTGGCCGGCAAGCCCGTGGAACTCACCCCTACCGAGTTTGAAATCCTGAGCCTCCTGGCCCGATATCCGGGGAGGGTGTTCACCCGCCTGGAAATTCTGGAGAAAATCCAGCCCTACGGATACGAAGGCTACGAGCGGACAGTGGATGTCCACATCAAGAACCTGCGCAGAAAGATTGAGCCCGACCCCAGGAATCCCCGCTACATCCTCACTGTTTACGGGGTGGGATACAAGCTGGCGGAGGAATAAATGCGGAGCCTCTGGCTCAAGCTCACCCTTAGCTTTGTGCTCCTCATAATTGTGGTGGCTATCCTCATGGCTTTCTTCATCAACAGTGCGGTGAGGGGGCGCTTCAAGGCTTACCTGCTCACCACTTACAGGGCTCAGGCCCAGCTCCTGGCCCCGGTCCTGGCCGAATATTACTTTGTGAACGGCGGATGGGGAGGGGTGGACAATTTCTTGAAGGAACTCCTGGCCCTGCGACCCATGAGGCGAGGCATGGGGATGAGGATGATAGTGCGCCAGGCCAGGGTGATCGTTACCGATGAAGAGGGGGCGATCGTGGCGGATTCGGCCGGGGAAATGACGGGCCGGAAGCTTTCTCCTGCCGAGCTTTCCCTGGGGGCGCCGATAACAGTGGAGGGAGAGGTGGTGGGCACCGTGCTGGTGGCGTGGGGGAGGGAGATCGTCCTGGGGGAGATAGAGGAAGCTTTCCTGCGGAGCGTGAGGTTCTCCCTCCTGCTGGTGATGATCGGCGGTTGCCTGCTGGCGTTAGGCCTGGGAGCTTTGATGTCCTATCAGATAACAAGGCCGCTGCGGGAACTGCGCCAGGCCGTGGCCGAGATAGCCTCGGGAAATCTGGGGAGCCGGGTTCAGATCCGGGGGGAAGACGAGGTGGCCGAGCTCGCCCATGCTTTCAACGAGATGGCCAGGGCCCTCCAGTCCCAGGAGGAGAAGCGCCGCCAGATGCTGGCCGACATAGCCCACGAACTCCGAACGCCCCTTAGCGTCATCCGGGGCCACCTGGAAGCCCTGCTGGATGGCCTCTACCCGCTGGATTCCGCCCACCTGGCGCCCATCTACAACGAAACCATCCTCCTCCAGCGGCTGGTGGAGGACTTGCGGGTCCTCTCCCTGGCCGAGGCTGGACAGCTACCCCTGGAGAAAAGGCTATTTGACGCCTCCGAACTCGTGAAAGAGATCGTGGAGCTTGCGGAAGCCGAAGCCGCTGAGAAGGGCCTTTCCCTGGAATGCTCTGTTGAAAGCCCTCTGCCCCTCTATGCCGACCGGCAGCGCATCGGCCAGGTGATACACAATATCCTGGCCAATGCCCTGAACTTCACTCCTGAAGGGGGCAGGATAACGGTGAAGGCGAGGAAAATCAACTCTGGCCCTCCCGCGAAGGCCAGGGAGTTTGTGGAAATTTCCGTCAGCGACACGGGGCCTGGCATCCCGCCGGAGGATTTGCCCCACATCTTTGACCGCTTCTGGCGCAAGGAGCCATCGCGCTCCCGGAGCACCGGGGGCTCCGGCCTTGGCCTCAGCATAGTCAAAGAGCTTGTAGAAGCCCACGGAGGCACTATAGAGGTTCAGAGCACTGTGGGAAAAGGCACTACCTTCACGGTCAGGATACCGGCTAAAGGGAGCGCAGAGGGATAAAACCAGGGGGTGCAG
>DAOUBN010000016.1:0-6252 GCA_034432815.1 Anaerolineae bacterium
TTGGCGGGGTTTCGGTGCAGCGATTGAAAGCAACGGGGCACCGTTCCCGGAAACGACATCCCTCAGGAGGGTTCAGAAGCTGAGGGGGTGACCCTGGGATCCCCCTGAGCCGCTCCTCGCTCTCCCTCACCCCAACCCTGGGGAGGGAGGCGATGAGCATTCTGGTGTAGGGGTGGCGGGCTGCCTGGAATATGATGTCCGTCGGTGCTTTTTCCACCAGCTGACCAGCATACATCACCATAATTGTATCCGCAATCTGGTAGAGGATGGAAATGTCGTGGGTGATGAAGATAATGCTCTTGACGAACCCCCGGTTGCGGAACTGGACCAGCATCTCACAGACCGCCTTCTGGGTGGAAACATCCAGGGCTGAGGTGATCTCATCGGCAATGAGGAGGGAAGGGTTGAGCAGGGTGGAAATGACCATCACAACCCGCTGCTTCATCCCTCCCGAAAGCTCAATGGGATACATCTCCAGCACCCTGTGGGAGAGTTGGACCAGATCCAGCCGGCGTTTGAGCTCCGGAAGAATGGAGTCATAATCCACTCCGTGGCTGGCCAGAAGTTCGGCAATCATTTTCCCGATCTTGCGGGTGGGATTGAGGGCGTTCATCGCATACTGGGGGATGAGGGAAATACGCCGGTAGCGGAACTCCCGCATCTTCTCAAAATCCCATACGGGCACTTCCTTCTCGTCCAGGCAAACGCGCCCTTCAATGAAGGTCATCGGGGGCCTGAGGTAAATCAGGCTGTGGCCGAGGGTGGTCTTCCCGCATCCGGACTCGCCGGCCAGCCCCATTATTTCGCCGTCGGCTACGGAAAAGGTCGCTCCTTCCAGAGCATGCACATATCCGCGCAGGGTCCGGTAGTAGACGCGGAGGTTCTCAACCTGCAGGCTCATAAGCTTACATCTCCCTGAGCTTCGGATTGAAAACTTCGTCCAGCCCCACGTTCATGACGTAGAGGGCGCCGACGATGGCCGCGATAGCGGCACCAGGAGGGATGAGCCACCACCACATCCCGAGCTGAAGAGCTGCCCATAGGACGGCATTGTTCATCATAAGTCCCAGGGACATCCCCCTGGTGGGCCCGAGGCCGATGAAATCAAGGGTTGCCGCATTCAGGACGGCGCCACCGAACTGGAGGATGAAGACCAGCAGAAGGTAGGACATCATGTTGGGAGCGATTTCCGTCAGCACGATGCGAAGGGGACGCCGGCCAGTCATGCGGGCCAGGTCCACAAATTCCCGCACCCGCAGGGAGAAAGTCTGGGCCCTGATGGCCCTCGCCGCCCACGGCCAGGATGTCAACCCAATGAAAACTGCTTCAGTTACAATGCCGCGCACCGTAAGGTAAGCAGCAATGATGATGAGGACGGCCAGGGTCGGGATGGTCAGGATGATGTTCGTTATCATGTTCAGGACCTCATCAACCATGCCGCCCTTGTAGCCCGCCAGCAAGCCGATGAGCATCCCGATCAGGGTGCCTATGCTCCCGCCTAAAAGTCCAACGATGAAGGTGGAGCGCAGGCCGTAAACGAACTGAGCGAAAACATCCTGCCCGAAAATGGTGGTCCCGAACGGGAACTTCTGCGAGGGAGGGGCTGCAGGAGGCCCCACATAAGCCAGAGGCTGGTTGGGGGTGAGGTAGGGGCCGATTACGGCAAAGAGGACGAAAAAGGCCAGGATGAAGAGGCCGATCCGCAGCTTGCGGTTCCGGAGCGCAAAGAACAGGAATTCGCTCCTTACGGTTCGGGATGGCTCCTGCTCCATCGCTCACTCTCCTGTCATGCCGAGTCTGGTCCTGGGGTCCACAACCATGTAGACAAGGTCAATCAGGAAGTTAGCCAGCAGCACTCCGATAACGATGAACAGGAAGCAACCCTGGATGAGGAAATAATCCTGGTTTTGGACGCCCTGGAGGATGAGGTAACCGATTCCGGGGTAGGCGAAGACTATCTCCGTAGCCAGGGCTCCGGCGACGATGGTGCCCAGCTGGAGGGCCAGGCCGGTTATCTGGGGCAACATGGCGTTCCGGAAAGCATACCTGCGGATGAGGGATTGGGGAGCGCCCAGGGCTTCCAGGTAGCGGGAGTAATCCGATTCCAGTTCGTAGATAATCATGTTCCTCATGCCAATGGCCCACCCTCCGAACATCACCAGGAAAAGGGAAGCGAAGGGGAGGAACCAGTGCCAGAGCAGATCCTTGATGAAGAGCCAGGAAAGGTGCGGGCGTATGCCGAAACTGTAAGCCCCGGCGATGGGGAATATCCCGGCCACGTTGCCCAGAGCCCAGGCCAGCACGATGGCCAGCCACATGTAAGGGGTGGCCGTCAGAATGTATCCCAGGGGGAGGATGGTGTTGTCCAGCCAGCGGGTTCGGGCAGCCACGGCGCCAACCCAGTTCCCGGCGAGCCAGCTGAGGATAATAGCCGGAAGGAGGAGGAAAAGATCGTAGGGGACAGCCCGCCTTATTATTTGAAGGACAGGCTGGGGATACAGCCAGGTGCTGATCCCCAGGTCCCCATGGAAGAGCGCTCGCCAGAAATTGAGGTATTGCTGCCAGAGGGGCAGGTCAAGCCCGAAAGCCCTGATGTAATAGCTGCGCAGGACTTCAGCAGCATCAGCGCGGAGGGCAAAACGCGCCAGCATCGTGTCCACCGGGTTCCCCGGCATGAAGCGGGGGATAAGCCAGTCAATGGTTACCGCAACGAAAAAGGTCAGTAAGTAAATTGAAAGCTTGCGGCTCAGATACCTCCCCACGCTCACCTCCCTCACAGGTTCAAGAGAAAACGCAGCCCCTCCTCAGGGGAGGAGGGGCTGCGCCTTTTCAGCTTACTGCCCCGCAGGCTTCAGCTCGGTGAGCATGAGGATGGACGTCATGTTCCAGTAGCCGTTCCAGGTGCAGGGCAGATACTTGGGAGCCCCTTCCTTAGCGGACGGCCAGTTGGTCCAGTAAGTGGTATTCCACTGGGCCCACAGGCCATTATACCAGAGCGGGATCGCCGGCATATCAGTGAGCTGGATGCGCTGGATCTCGGACATGACTTTCTTCATGCCCTCAATGTCCTCAATCGGGGTCTTGTCCAGCTGAACCACCAGGTCAAAGACTTTGGGGTTGTTGTAGCGGCCGAAGTTCCCGTTCTCCATCTTGGGGGTAATGGGGTTGCGGAAGAGCCAGAAGTAGAAGGTCCACGGAGTGTTGCTCATCTGGGAGCCGAAGTTGTTGATGGCCATGTCAAACTTGCCGCCGGTGAGCTGGTCCCAGTATCCGCCGAAGTCGGGGAAGTCGGGCTGGAGGTTGATGCCCACGGCCTGGGCGCCCTCAGCGATCACCCGGATGGATTCCATCCAGTCGGTCCAGCCGAAGGGGACTATGATCTTCAGGTTGATCTTGGAACCGTCGGGGGCCTCGCGGAAGCCGTCGCCGTCCACATCCTTGTAGCCGGCTTTGTCCAGGATCTCCCTGGCCTTGGCGGGGTCGTAGGAGAAGCCCAGTTCCTCCACCACTTTCTTGTCCACATACTGCTCCCAGACCGGGAGGAGGCCAGTGGGGTTGGCCTTCTGGACAATGTTGCCGTAGACGGCGGTCACGATCTTGTCCACGTCAATGGCGTAGGCCAGAGCCCTCCGGAAAGCCGGGTCGTCCATGGGCTTCTTGGTGAGGTTCATGAAGAGGAAGGCGGTGTTGGCGGAGAGCATGTAAGGCGGATCGTCATACCAGGTCTGGACACCGTAGCCGGACTCCACCAGGGTGGCGATCCCGGGCAGGAAGTTGTTGCTCAGGTCCAGTTCGCCTTTCAGGAAGAGGCCCAGAGCCACGTTGTTGCTTGGGTTGACGATGTCCACAATGTATTTGGGAGCCACCGAGAGACCCAGGATCTTCTTGGCCCACCAGTTCTCGTTCCGCTTCCAGACCATGCGGTCCTCGGAGTGGGTCTCGTAGACGTAGGCGCCAGTGCCCATGGGGGGCAGGTTGGGGCCGGAGACGTTCTCTTCATTGGAGCGCTTCTCCCAGACGTGCTTGGGGACTATGGCGACGGAGTAGAGGGTGTTGCCCCACTCCTGGTGGCGGACTTCCTTGAAAGTGAAGCGGACGGTGTAATCGTCCACGGCCTCCACCTTCTCCAGCCAGTCCCACAGCGGCTTGTAGTAGACGCCCTCCAGCTTGCCCAGCTCAAAGGTGTAGACGACATCAGCGGCGGTGAAGGGCTGGCCATCCTGCCACTGGATGCCCTTGCGGAGCTTGATTTCGTAGACCTTGTCGCTCACGAACTTGCCGCTTTCCGCCAGCCAGGGGATGTATTTGTTGGTCAGCGGGTCGTATAGGAAGAGGGTCTCATAGCACAGCCCGATCACTCCCATGGCGTAGGAACCAGGCTGGAGCGGGTTCCAGGAAGTGGGTGGTCCCCACTGCTTGCCGCTGGTGTAAAGGGTCTCTTTGCGGGGATAAGTTACTTCCGCCGGGGCCGGGGTGGGCACGACTGTCACCACCTTCTCCACCACAACGGTTACGGGCTTCTCTTTCTCAATCACAACCGGGGTGGGGGTGGCGCAACCGAGAAGCATCAGGCTGAGGATCACCAACAAGCTTACCCCGAAGAAAATTGACCTCCGCATGTTTCACCTCCTCGGTTTTATGAACCGCGGAGGGTTTGCTCCGCGGCCTTTCCCTTCTTTGGCCTTTTAAGCTTTCACTGCTCCACAGGAAGCCCTTATCACTAATTCCGTGGGTAGGATGATCCTCTGGGCCGTCGCCTGCTTTTCGTGGGCCTTTTCCAGCAGGCTCAGCAGAACCTCCACGGCTATGGAGCCAAGGCGCTCAATCGGCTGGCGGACGGTGGTCAAAGGGGGTTCAATGGCTGAAGCCAGGGGGATATCGTCAAAGCTGACCAGAGCAATGTCATCCGGAACCCGGAGGCCTGCCTGGCGCAGGGCTTTGAGAGCGCCAACCGCCATCATGTCGCTGGCGACGAAGACAGCGGTGGGGGAAGCTGACAGGAGCTTCTGCATGGCCAGCATCCCGCCCCCTTCGGTGAAATCCCCTTCCATGATGAGGGATTCATCAATGGGGATGCCATTGGCCTCCAGAGCCTGGCGGTAGCCGGCCAGGCGGTCCTGGCTTACGGGCATGTCCAGCGGTCCAGTTATAGTGGCGATGCGGCGGTGTCCCAGCCTTATGAGGTGCTCAACGGCCATGCGCGCCCCGCCAACATTGTCAACATCAACGTAGTTCACCCGCTCGTCCGGGTAACGGCCTACGGAGACGAAGGGAATATTATCGTTCAGCAGGCTGAGGATTATGGGGTCCTTCAGGGAAACGGATGCGACGATAACTCCATCCAGGTATCTTCCGCGGAGGATGCGCCGGTAAAGCTCCTCGCGGTTGGTTCCGGCAGTGAAGAGAGAAAGCATGAGCTGATAGTGGTGAGTGTTGCAGGCCTCCGTGGCACCGCGCAGGAGGAGGGGGAAGAAGGGGTCGGTGAAAAGCTTTGTAACGGTTTCAGGGATGATCATCCCGATGATTTGGGTGCGGCGGGTGACGAGGCTCCGGGCAGCGGCGTGGGGCTGGTAGCCGAGTTCCCTGATACCCTGCCATACTCGCTCGCGGACCTCAGGGCGGACATTAGGGTGATTGTTGATGACCCGCGACACCGTGGAGCGGGACACGCCCGCCAGTTTTGCCACCTGCTCCAGAGTTGGAGGCATTGGCACCCTCCTTTGGTGGGAGCGATTTCAATTTATGACCCTTAAAATCCTCTTTTACAGGCCTATTCTCCCGAATCTCCCGTTAATTTTGGGAGCGCTCCCAACCAATAACATTATACACCATGTTCTTGCCTTTGTCAAGAGGGAAAGCCCCGTGGGAGAAAGTTTCAGAGAAAGAGCTCCGCCCTTGCCAGGAGCCCGGTGGATATGCCCCCAAAGGAGGGTGTCCCTCGCCTTTTCTCTCCTTTTTCCTGCCCCTGTTCCCTGCGGCCAAGCCCGGCCTCAGGCTCCCACTCGGGGGCGGTTTGCAGGGGCTGCCAGCTCGCCCCTATTGTTACACCCTCCATTTCCCCCCTGGCAGAAGGATGGAGTCCCCGTGCACCACTTTATTTTCTCCACCCCTACCCCTGGGTTTGCGAACTTGACAAGAGGCCAAATAGGGTTATAATATGGGTTAAGCACCCACCGCACAGGTGGGCAAATTCCTCTAAGGAGGGGGTAGTATGAGTAAGCGGATCTTTGCAGTGCTGACCTTGCTTGCCAT
>DAOUBN010000017.1:0-1952 GCA_034432815.1 Anaerolineae bacterium
GCTCGGTGGTGAGTCCGGGGAAGAGGGACCTTCTGGCCATTTCGGCTCCTTACGGTCCACGGGTCAGCACTTCCCAATCGTAGGAGCGGAAGAATCCCGCGCTTCCCGCTGACAGGCAAGCCGCGTAGGTCTGCTCCAGGAGGACGATGTTCTGATCCCTGAGGCGGAGGGGCTGGGCTCTCAGGACCTGTGTCTCAACCTCCAGGGTGTTTTTCTCGGCACGGGCGGCAAAGCTCAGCCAGGTAACCATTATGATGAGGGCGATCAGGAGGAGCAAAAACACGCCCAGCTTTTCCGCAATCCGGGCGATCCCCGTTATCTGGATTCCGGCTCCGGCAAGGGGCAGGGCTTCGTTCCTCATCTAAGGCCTCCTTTCGGCTATCCGGAGTTTGGCGCTCCGGCTTCTGGGGTTGGCTTCAACCTCCTCGGGCGAGGGCGTTATGGGTTTTACCGTTATCACCTTGAGGGTCGCCTTGTGCCCGCAGACGCACACAGGCATTTCGGGAGGGCATATGCAGTCCCGGGATTCCCTCCTGAAGAACTCTTTGACGATCCGGTCCTCCAGGGAGTGGAAGGAAATCACTCCGAGCCGCCCCCCTGGTTTGAGAAGTTCCACAGCCTGAGGCAGGGCTTCCTTCAGGTTATCCAGTTCTTGATTGACGGCGATGCGGATTGCCTGGAAGACCCGGGTGGCCGGGTGGATTTTCCCCCTTGAACCCACCACTTGCTCCACCACTCTGGCCAGCTCCAGGGTTGAACGGATGGGCCTGGCCTGAGCTATGGCTCTGGCGATGCGGCGGGCTTTCGGCTCCTCGCCATATTTCCAGATTATCTCGGCCAGTTCTTCCTCCGGGATCTGGTTGACTATGTGGTAAGCCGAGACTCTGCCCGTCCGGTCGTAACGCATATCCAGGGGGCCATTCAGGTAGAAGGAGAAGCCCCTCCGGGGGTCTTCTACCTGGAAGAAGGCGAATCCCAGGTCAAACAGGATCCCATCCACCTGGAAAAAGCCCTCCCTTCGGGCCACGCTGGCCAGGTCTCTGTAGCTGGCTCTGACCAGAGCCACCCTCCCTTTGAAGCGAGCGAGCCTTTCGGAGGCTCTTTTCAGGGCCTCATCATCCACGTCAATCCCCAGGAGGCAGCCGTCCGGCGAGGAAGCTTCAAGGATAGCTTCGGCGTGGCCTCCTTCTCCGATGGTGGCATCTATGTAGAGGCCGCCGGGCTTAACGGCCAGCCCTTTTACCACTTCCTGCAGGAGCACCGGGATGTGCGGCATCTAAATCCCCAGTTCCCGGAACTGTTCGGCGAAAAGGTGTTCTTCCTTGCGGAACCGTTCCACAAGCTCGTTCCAGCGGCTTTCGCTCCATATCTCAATCCGGTTGCCCTGTCCTATGAGGACCACGTTCTCGTCCAGTCCGGCGAATTCCCTGAGGTGCGAGGGGATGAGGATGCGTCCCAGCCTGTCCATCTGGCACTCTTCTCCGGAAAGGACCAGGCGGCTGAAGGCCCTTGCAGTGGGGTTGGTCAGGGGGAGCTCTTTTATCTTGCGGGCGAGCTCGTTCCAGGCATTGAGGGGGAACAGGAAGAGGCACCCATCCAGTCCTCTTGTCAGGAACATGCCCTGCTGGAGGAAGGGGCGGAATTTAGCCGGGATTATGACCCGGCCTCTCTCGTCAAGGGTATGCCGGAACTCCCCCTGGAACATTCCACAATCCTCCACTGATTAACCCAATTTTACCACTAATTTCCCAAAAGCGCCAGTTCAGGGGGAGGCTTCTGGCGAAATTTTAAGGTTGAGGCTGGGGGGTGCCCGACCCCCAGCCTCCTTACCTTGCAGGGAAACCAGCTCTTGTTTGCTCAGAGCTCCCGTTGCAGGAGGCGAGGGCATTGCTTGAAGGGCGGGGGGGCACCCCCCCCCGCCCCCCCGCGCGGGGGGGGTGCGCCCCCCCCCC
>DAOUBN010000018.1:0-18878 GCA_034432815.1 Anaerolineae bacterium
GGGGTGTCCCCCCGCCTTTTTCCCTTCTCCAAAGGTTTAAGGGGTGGGGGGGACACCTCTACTTCCCCCCGTCAGGGAGACAGAGTCCCCCTGCACCCCCTTTTTCTGCCCTGCGCTGATGCGGATGGGAAGCAAAGGGGTTGCTATAGAGGGGGATTTCCGCTAAAATTTGGTAAGCCGGAGACCGCCTCTGGGAGAGGAATGTTATGGAAAAGGGCGAAAAGCTCGGGAGGATAGAAATAACACCAGAAGCCCTGATTGAACTCATCTCCCTCACCGCCCTGGAATGCTACGGCATCGTGGGCCTCGCCCGCAGAGGCCCCTGGCCCGGCGATCTCGCCCGCCCTGGGGTTGAGGTGAGCTGGGAAGGTCCAGAACTGGTGATAAATCTCTACGTCATCATGGAATACGGGGTGCGCATAACAGAAGTTGCCCACAATCTCAAAGAAAGGGTAAAATACGTGGTGGAAAAAAACCTTGGGATACCCGTCGCCAGGGTGAATGTTTATGTCCAGGATTTGAGGATAAATTCATGAAGCCTGGAGGTGGAAAGGGTGGAAAATTCAGCCTGGGATGGAATAACTCTCAAGAACCTTTTCAAGGCCGCCACTGCCTGGCTTGAGCGAAATGTCAACCTGATAAATGCCCTGAACGTTTACCCCGTCCCCGACGGCGATACCGGAACCAACATGTTCCTCACGATGCAGGCGTGCGTCAGGGAGATTGAGGGGGTGAAGGAAAACTCCGCCTGGATGGTGGCCCAGAAGGCTGCTTATGGTGCCCTGATGGGGGCCAGGGGCAACTCCGGAGTCATCCTTTCCCAGATATGGAGGGGGTTCGCCAAAGCCCTTGACAGAAAGGACGTGATAAAGGTCCAGGACTTTGCCGAGGCCCTGGCCGAGGCGGCCGCTACCGCTTACAAGGGCGTAATAAAACCGGTGGAAGGCACCATCCTCACCGTCATAAGAGAGATGGCCGAGGCCATCCAGGCCATAAAGCACCAGACCGATGACCTCATCGCGGCTCTGGAGCATGTGGTGGAGGCGGCGAGGATCGCCGTGGCAAAGACTCCTTCCCTCCTTCCCATCCTCAAAGAAGCAGGGGTGGTGGATGCCGGGGGGCAGGGGCTCCTGGTGATAATGGAAGGCTTTCTAAAATACCTGCGAGGTGAAAAATTGGAAATGGAAGCTCCTGTTGAAAAAACCGCTGTAAGGGCCGAGGCCCTGGAAGGCGAATACGGCTACGATGTCCAGTTCATAATCAAAGGGCAGAACCTGGATGTGGAAGAGATAAGGAAGACCCTTTCCACCATGGGCGATTCGGTGCTGGTGGTGGGGGATTCCACCACCGTCAAAGTTCACCTCCACACCAGCGAGCCCGGCACCCCCCTCAACTACGGCGTAAAGTGGGGTTCCCTCGTGGACATAGTGATTGAAAACATGCAGGAGCAATACCGCGAGTTCGTCCTGAGCCGGGAGGCTCAGCCTGCTCCCCCAAGGCCTCCGAAGAAGATAGCCGTGGTGGCCGTGGTGCCGGGCAAGGGCCTGGCCGATGTCTTCAGAAGCCTCTCCGCCGACGCCATAGTCTCGGGGGGGCAAACCATGAACCCGAGCATAGAGGAGATCCTCCAGGCCATCAACTCCCTGGAAGCCGAAGAAGTCATAATCCTGCCCAATAACCCCAACGTGCTCCTCACAGCTCAGCAGGCGGCGGAGATTTCCGGCAAAAAGGTTAAAGTCATTCCCTCCCGTTCAATCCCCCAGGGCGTAAGCGCCCTCCTTTCTTTCAACCCCGAATTGACCCTGGAAGAGAACGCCGAGGCCATGAGCGAGGCCATAAAATACGTGCGAACTGGGGAAATCACCGTGGCCATCCGCTCCACTCAGGTGGAAGGGGTGAAAGTGAAAGAAGGCCAGCTCATAGGCCTTCTGGACGGCAAGCTCACAGCGGCAGGAGAAACACCCGAGGAGATCGTCTTCAAGCTCCTGGAGAAGATGGAGGCCGGAAAAGGCGAGGTCCTGACCCTCTACTACGGGGCCGAAGTCGGGGAGGAAGAAGCTCTCGCCCTGGCCGAGAAGATCCGGGAAAAATACCCCAGCCTCAACGTGGAGACCATCTGGGGCGGTCAGCCCTATTACCACTACATCATTTCCCTGGAGTGAACGGGGATGGTGAAGATCATAACCGATAGCGGTGCCGTCTTTGAGGACGAAGCCGAAGTCAAAAAGCTCGGCATCACCGTCGTCCCCCTGCGCATTGAGCTTAAGGATAAAATCTACTACGAAGGCCTGGACATTGACAGCGAAAAGCTGGTCCAGGAAATTGCCCGCGCCAGAGCCATACCAGTCTCCCTCCCACCAACCCGGGACTACATGGAGAAGGTCTACCAGAAGGTTATAAAGGAAGGAGACGAAATCGTCGGGATTTACACCTCAAGCTACATGAACCCTGTGGCTTCGGTGGCCAGGGAAGCCAGCATACCTTTCCTGGGGCGGGCTAACATAACGGTGATTGATTCCGAAGTCTCCTCCTACGCCCTGGGATTGATGGTTAAAGAGGCGGCCAGAGCCGCCCAGAAGGGCCGCTCAATGGACGCGATCGTCCGGCTTGTCCGGGGCATGATCCCCTACATGTATATGGCTTCCTTTTCCCAGGACCTGAGGTTCCTCCGCCACAAGAAGATCATAAGCCCATCCCAGGCCATTCTGGGGACGATGCTCGGCCTCAAGGTTTTCCTTATAGTGGAGGACGGGAAATTCATACCCCTGGAGAAGGTCCAGACCGAGGAGGAAATGGCTGAGAAGCTCGTGGAATTCACGGCGGAGTTCATCAGCATAAAGAAGCTGGCGGTGCTCAAAAACGATATGAGCGATACCGTCAATGCCTTCCTGGAGAAATTCGCCACTCTCCCCTTCAAAGTGAAGCCATCCATCCTGCCCCTCAACCCTTCCATGATCTGCTACCTTGGGCCGAGATCCATTACCCTGGCGATCCAGGAAGGAGGAGCCTGATGGGCGGGAAGCCCTTTGAAACTCTAGAGAAAATACTGAGGCAGGAAGCAAGGCTCGGCTACAAAGACAAAGCCGTCCTCGGGGGCTTCCGGAAACTGGCGGCCACCTGGGGCGATCTGGCCCTCAGGGAAGCGGGCACCGAGCAGGAAAGGGCCAGGGTAAAGGAGATAGTCGCTCTCCTCTCCCGCTACTCCTCCCTCTCATCCGCCGAGGAGAGGAAAACCCTGCTGGAGAAAATCCATGAACTCCTGGTCAGCCCGATCCCTCCTGCTCCGGAGCCTGTTCCGGCCCCCAGACCGCAGCCTGCCCCGCCGGAGGAAAAGCCTCCGGAGAAGATGGCCGCCCCCCAAAAGGGGCTGGGCCTGGATTCCCCCGTGATCAAGCTCAGCGGCGTTGGCCCCCGCAACGCCGAACGCCTGAAGAAACTCGGGGTCATGACCATAAGGGACCTCCTCTACCTTTTCCCACGGCGGTATGTGGATTACAGCAACCTGAAGACCATAAACCGCCTCCGTTACGGCGAAGAGGTAACGATAATAGGGAACGTATGGGATGTGAGCGTGAGAGAGGCCAGGAGCGGCCTCACCGTGGTCTCCTGCCTCCTGGCCGACGGCACAGGGGTAATTGAAATAAGCTGGTTCAACCAGCCCCACATAGCCCAGCAAATAAGGCCCGGAAAGCAGATCGTGGTCAGCGGCCGGGTGGACGAATTCATGGGCCGCCTGACTATGACCTCTCCCGAATGGGAGCCTCTGGATAAAGAACTGGTGAGCACCGGGCGCATTGTCCCCATCTACCCCCTGACTAAAGGCCTGAGCCCCCGCTGGCTCCGCCGGCTAATGCTCAGGACAACAAGATACTGGGCGGAGAAGGTCCCCGACCCCCTGCCCGAGCGGATAAGGGAAGAGCGAAAGTTCCTGCCCTTAGGCGTTGCCCTGGCCCAGATCCACTTCCCCGATAGCCAGGAAGCCCTCAGGGAAGCCCGCCGGCGCCTGGCTTTTGATGAGCTCCTCCTGCTCCAACTGGGAGTGATGCGCCAGAAGTTCGCCTGGCAGAGCAACCCGGGGCGCACCATAAGAGTAGAGCCTGGCTTCGTGGAACAGATAATCTCATCCCTCCCCTTTGAACTCACCGGAGCCCAGCGCAGAGCCCTTCAGGAAATCCTGGACGACCTGGCCAGGGACAGGCCTATGAGCCGCCTCCTCCAGGGCGAGGTGGGATCCGGAAAAACGGTAGTAGCCTTCATAGCCATGCTGGTTACCGTGGCTGCCGGATACCAGGCCGCAATGATGGCCCCCACCGAGATCCTGGCCGAGCAACATTACCTGACCATGACCTCCCTTCTGGAGAAGATGGACCTCAAGCACCCCGTCACCGGAAAACCTTTCTCCCCCAGGATCCGCCTCCTCATTGGCAGCACAAAGCCTTCCGAAAAGAAGCAAATCCAGGAAGAAATAGCCTCCGGCGAAGTTGATATAATCGTTGGGACTCACACTCTGATCCAGGAGGGGGTTCAGTTCGCCAACCTCGCCCTGGCCATAATAGACGAACAGCACCGCTTCGGAGTGCGCCAGAGGGCCTCCCTCCGCCAGAAAGGCTACTTCCCCCATGTTCTGGTCATGAGCGCAACCCCCATCCCCAGAACCCTGGCCCTGACCATTTACGGCGACCTGGACATCTCCGTTCTGGACGAAATGCCCCCCGGAAGGCAGGGGGTTAAGACCTACCTCATCACGCCTCTGGAGAGGGAGAGGGCCTACAGGTTCATCCGGAGCCAGATAGAACGAGGGCGGCAGGCTTTCATCATCTACCCGGTTATAGAGGAATCCGAAAGTGTGGATGCCCCTTCCGCCGTCGCCGAATACGAGCGCCTCAGAAAAGAAGTGTTCCCCGACCTCAAACTCGGCCTGCTCCACGGTAGGATGAAGGGCGAGGAGAAGGAGAAGGTTATGGAAGCCTTCCGGGATGGGGAGATCCAGATCCTCGTCTCCACCGCCGTGGTGGAGGTGGGTGTGGACATACCCAATGCCACCGTCATGATGGTGGAAGGGGCTCACCGCTTCGGTCTGGCTCAGCTCCACCAGTTCCGTGGCCGGGTGGGGAGAGGAAGCGAGCCCGGATACTGCATCCTGGTAGCTGATTCTGAATCCCCAGAAGCCTTTGAACGCCTCAAAATCGTGGAGACGATCCAGGACGGTTTCCAGCTTGCGGAAAAGGACCTGGAAATGAGAGGGCCAGGGGAGTTTTTGGGGACGAGGCAGAGTGGCCTTCCGGAACTGAAGCTCGCCCGCCTTACCGACCTCAGGATGCTCACTGAAGCAAGAGAGGTGGCTATGGAGATATTCAGGGAGGATCCGGAGCTCTCAAAGCCGGAGTTCCGGTTGATCAGAGAGGCCGTTGAAAGGCTATGGCAGCCGGGAATTGTGGACATAAGCTGAGTTCCCGAAGGAGGGAGATATGACCATCGCCGTTTATCCGGGAACTTTTGACCCCATCCACAACGGCCACATAGATATAGCCACCAGGGCCTCAAAGCTCTTTGATAAGCTCATAGTGGCCGTCTACGAGAGGCCCGGGAAGAACGTCCTCTTCTCGGTGGGGGAGCGGGTGGAGATGGCCCGCAAGGCCTTTGAGGGCAATCCGAAGATAACCGTGGAAAGCTACAACACCTTGACGGTGGAATTCGCCCGCTCCAGGGGGGCCAGGGTCATAATCCGCGGCCTCAGGGTTATATCCGATTTTGAACTTGAATTCCAGATGGCCCTCATCAATAAGAAACTGGCACCGGAAATAGAGTTCCTGTGCCTGATGACCAGCCAGGAGTATGCTTTCCTCAGTTCCAGCATCGTGAAGGAAATAGCTGCCCTTGGAGGATGCCTGGATTCCATGGTCCCACCCCATGTTAAAGAGGCCCTCCTGCGCAAGGTAAAGGAAGTAGGAACTGGCATTCCCCTTATATCGCTGCGGGATTAGGGTTAAACCATGGACTCGCTTTTCCTCATAGACAGGCTGGAAAGCCTCGTTCAGAAAGGCTTCAGGATGCCTTTCACCCCCTTTGTGATCCTCAACGAGGATGAACTCCTGAGCCTGATAGACAGGCTCCGCCTCTCCCTCCCCCAGGAAATAGAGGAGGCCAGGCGCATCGTTGAGGAAAGGGATGCCATTTTAGCCAGTGCCCAGGAAGAAGCTGAGAAGATCGTGAGCAGGGCCAGGGAGAAAGCCCTGGAGATCCTGAGTGAGCATGAGATCGTGAAGAAAGCGGAAGCCAGAGCCAGGTCCATTGAGGAGAAAGCCCTCACGAGGGCCCAGGAACTCACCAGCAGCGCCGACCAGTATGCTCTGGAAGTCCTCCGGGACCTGGAAAGCCGCCTCCTTAGGTTGCTGAAGGAAATTCAAAGCGGCATAAAGGAACTAAGCGGCAGGAATGAAGGCCAGCAATAATGCTCCGACCCTCTCTTTGAGGAAGCCTTCTCGCCCGGGTTGCCCCGTTGACCTGCCAGTTGTTTTCAGCCATGCCTGGTAAGATGAGAAGGAAGGGCTGGGGGACACCCCCCACTTCCCCCCGTCAGGGGGACTCCGTCTCCCTGCACCCCCTACTTTTCCTGCAACTCGCCCGCGAGTGGAACCCTGAACCATGGAGAACCCAGAGCAAACGAGGGCGGGGAGAAACCCCCATTTCCCCCTGCCAGGGGGAATCCGTCCCATTGCATCCCCTGGGCGTTGAAAATCCCCGTTGGGGTGGCCAGAAGGTTGCTCCCTCCAACCCATTATGCTATACTTTGGAAAGCAGGGGGATGAGCAATGGAAGAGGAAAAGCTCCTTATGGAATCCAGAAAGCTCGGGATAGTGGTGGGAGGGTCCCTTTCGAGCGGATTGGTGGTTAAGCTGGACCCGGCCACTATGATTGAAGGGGTGACGGTTGGAAGGTATGTGATAATAAAGGGTCAGAAGAGGCGCTTCTTCGGCATAATAACCGATGTCTCCCTTGATACTACTAACCCGTTCCTGGAGAAGAGCCCGCCAGATGTCACCGACCCCTTTATTTCCGAAGTGATCTCCGGGACAGGGGTTTTCGGCAAACTCAACGTTTCAGTCCACCTGGTCCTGGAGGAAGGGGCCAGGGAACCTAAGCCCGCCCGAACGATCCCCGCCCATTTCTCCCCGGTATATTATGCCCTCCAGGAGGATGTGGAGAAGGTCTTCGGGAAAGAGGGGATGCCAGGCAGGCATTTCTTCTACATCGGCGAGCCCATTGACATGGAAGGGATAAAGCTCGTGGTGGATATGGACAGGCTCGTGGAGCGCTCCAGCGGGATCTTCGGGAAATCGGGCACGGGCAAAACTTTCCTCACCCGCCTCCTCCTGACAGGGATCCTGAGGGAGAACGTCGCTACTTGCCTGGTCTTTGACATGCACAGCGAATACGGCTGGGAGGCCGAAAGCGAAGGAGGGTGGAGGGTCAAGGGCCTCCGCCAGCTTTTCGGCGACAGGGTAGCCATCTTCACCCTGGACCCCGAATCCACCTCCAGGCGGGGAATAAGGCCCGATGCTGTGGTTCGCATACCCTGGCATTCTGTTGAGCCAGAGGACCTGGTCACCCTTCAGGGGGTGCTGGACATAACCGAGGCGGGGATCGGAGCCATTTACACGATGCGCAGGGTATGGGGGAGCGGGTGGCTTGAGCGCTTCTTCAACCTTTCCGATGAAGACTTTGATGACCTGGTGAATAGATACCACCAGAGCCCTCAGGCCATAAATGCTCTCCACCGCAAGCTTTCCCGCCTCCAAGACTTCCCCTTCTTCTGCCCCGATGCGGAAGAGGATTCGGTCAGGGTAATGCTGAATTACATCCTTAGCGGTCGCAGCGTGATTCTGGAGTTCGGCCGGTTCGGGAGAGACCTCAGGGCTTACATTGTGGTTGCCAATTACATAACCAGGCGGATCCACAATGAATTTGTCAGGATGAAGGAAAATGCCCTGGGAGGAAAAGGCCCCGAGCCCCCTCAGTTAGTCATCGTGATAGAAGAAGCTCACAAATTCCTTGAGCCGACGGTGGCCCGTCAGACTATTTTTGGGACTATCGCCCGGGAGATGAGGAAATATAACGTGACCCTCCTGGTGGTGGACCAGCGCCCGAGCGGCATAGACGAGGAGGTGATGAGCCAGATTGCCACCCGCATAACCTGCCTCCTTGATAACGAGGCCGACATAAGGGCGGTTTTAAGCGGGGTGCCGGGAGCTGGGGGCCTCAGGGAGGTCCTTGCCAAGCTTGAGACTCGCCAGCAGGCCCTCATCCTGGGGCACGCCGTCCCCATGCCCGTCCCGATAAAGGTCAGGGACTACGGGACTCCCGAGTTTTATTCTTCCATCCAGAAAGCTTCCAGGGCCGAGGTCAGAGCCCTGATATGGGGCACTGAAGAAACTGATCACCTCTAATTTCGCAGGGGTGCAGGGGACTGCGCTCCCTCTAGGAAAACAAAGCAAGGGGCGAGAAGGCAGTCCCCGCAACCCGCCCACGAGTGGGACCCTGAACGTGGGCGAACCATGAGCCAACGGGGGTGGGGAAAATGGGGGGGCAGGGGGGCGGAGCCCTCATGCCAGGGGGTCTGGGGGGTGTGCCCCCAGAAAAACCAATAAGGGGCGAGGAGCCCTTTTCTGCAACCCGCCCACAAATGGGACCCTGAACCCTGGCGAACCATGAGCCAACGGGGGTAGGGAAAATGGGGGGTGCAGGGGGGCGGAGCCCCCATGCCAGGGGGTCTGGGGGATGTGCCCCCAGAAAAACCGATAAGGGGCGAGGAGCCCTCTCCTGCAACCCGCCCACGAGTGAGGCCCTGAACCCCGGCGAACCATGAGCCAACGAGGGCGGGAAAAATCGGGGGTGTTCCGGGGGTGAAGCCTCTTTCCCCGTCAGGGGATGGAGTCGCCTCCTACAATCTGAACCCTTTGCAGGAGGTAGCCATGGAGCTCAAAGTGGTCAAAATTGAAAAGCCCGCCAATGTCAACATAATCCTGGGGATGAGCCATTTCATAAAGACGGTTGAAGATATCTACGAGGCTATGGTCAACACAGTCCCCGGGATAAAGTTCGGGGTGGCTTTCTGCGAATCCTCAGGCCCTGCCCTGGTCCGCTACGCCGGCACCGATGAAGAAATGATAGAGCTTGCTAAGAAAAACGCCTTCGCCCTGGGCGCGGGCCACAGCTTCATCGTCTGCCTTGCTCCTGGCTTCTACCCGATAAATGTCCTCAATGCCGTAAAGAATGTTCCTGAAGTTTGCCGCATCTTCTGCGCCACTGCCAACGATGTGGAGGTCATCATCGCCGAGACGGAGCAGGGGCGGGGCATCCTGGGGGTCATAGATGGGATGAAGAGCAAAGGCATTGAAACCGAGAAAGACATAGAGGAGCGCAAAGCTTTCCTGCGCCGCATAGGCTACAAGTTCTGATGAGCAAAATCCTCTTCATTTTCGCCGATGGCCTTGGCCTCGGCCCTGATGGGGAGAACAACCCCTTTTCCAGAGCCCCCACTCCCTTTTTGAGGAGCCTGCTCGGTGGCCCGTTCACTCTGGAGAGGGTGCAGGAGAGGGATAGTCTCCTCCTCAAGGCCCTTGATGCCCAGCTTGGGGTTGAGGGGATCCCCCAGTCGGCCACGGGGCAGACGGCCCTCTTCACCGGGATAAACGCCCCGGCCCTGGTTAATGCTCACCTCCACGCCTGGCCCACCGGGACGCTGGTGGAAATCCTCCAGGAGCACAATTTCCTGAAGAAAGCCAGGGAAATGGGCTTCAGGGTCACCTTTGCCAATGCTTACACCCCCGTTTACTTTGAGCTGGTGGAGAGCGGGAAAAGGCCCCATTCCGCTACAAGCTGGCTGACCATCTCCGCCGGAATACCGTTCCGAACCCTGGAGGATCTCAAGGCAGGCAGGGCGGTCTACTGGGACTTAGTCCACGAATACATCGTGAATTACCTGAAAATCCCGGGCATAGAAAAGATTGAGCCTGAAGAGGCCGGGCGCAACCTTGCCCGCCTGGCGGAGGAATACGACCTGGTGCTCTTTGAGACTTTCCTCCTGGACCTGGCTGGCCACAGGAAGCTCCCGTGGAGCGTGGAGGAGACAATTGATCTCTTTGATCGTTTCCTTTCGGGAGTGCTGGGCTCCGGAGCAGGCTCCTTCACCCTTGTGCTCACCAGCGATCACGGCAATGTGGAAGATGACTCCGTGAAAGTCCACACTACCAACCCGGTCCCCCTCCTGGTGGTGGGGCCGGCAGCGCGGACCTTCTCCCGCTGTCGGGCCATAACCGGGGTGGCGGGGGCGGTCCTTGAAGCCCTTCAGGACCTCAGCGGCCCAGGATAATGCCGCTTTCCCCTGCCCCGTGGCCCCTCAGGGATATGCTTTCCTTTTCTTCTCCCCTTTCCTCCAGAAAGCGCAAAAGCTTCTCCACATCCTCAGGGAAGAGGCCGTAGCGGTTCTTCAGGTCCAGCAGTTCCCGGGCGAGGGCCTTAGCCAGGTCCTTCCGCAGTTCTTCGGCTTCTTTGAAGACTTTCCATTCAAACTTGCTCACCCTCAGGAAATACTGGGCTGAAGGGCTGTAGCTCACCTCCTTCCGGTAAGCCAGGACGGGCTTGTTCATCCTCCTGGCGAACTCCCATTCCTGCCCGATGGGGGCAGACGCATCCTGCCCCAGAATGATGAGGTAAAGATCCGCCCTCTCAATGGCTTCCCTGAGGGAATCCAGAGGCTCCCCGGCGTAAGCAGTATGGCGTATCTCCCACCCTCTGGACACAGGCAACTCTGCCACCACCTGCCCGACTATTTCCCTCTCCACCTCAAGCTCGCGGCTTGAACTGACGAAAAGGCAGATCTTCCTCCCCATTGCTTCCTCCCTTAAAGACTTTTAGCACAGGCCCCAGGAGGCTGTCAACCCGCACCCGGGAAGTTGAAAGAAAGAGGTAGAGGGGGGCATGGCCCCTCCCGGGGGGTTCGGGAGATGTGCCCCCGAGAAACAAAAACTGGGGGCGAGCTGGCATCTCTTGAAACCCGCCCACGAGGGGGCCCCTGAAGCCAGGCGTAGCCGCAGGAAACGGGGGTGGGGAAAGGGGAGGAAAAGGCAGGGGGCGGAGCCCCCTCCACCCCCGTGAATTCAAGGGCCGGGGTAAGTCCCCTTTTCCACCAGCTCACTTGAGGTAATAGGTCATGCGCCGGAGGTTCACCACGGGGTCTATATACTGCACTTTCACATGGGGCGGAACCTTGAGATTTACCGGGGCGTAATTGAGGATGGCCTCTATCCCCGCTGCGACCAGAGCATCGGCTACTTTCTGCGCCTCCTGGGGAGGCACAGCTATTATCGCAATCTTCACCCCCCTTTCGGGGATAAGCCTGGGAATGAGGGCGCTGTCCATTATCTCCAGGCCCTCAATCCTGGTCCCGATCTTCTGAGGGTTGTTGTCAAAGAGCAGGGTCAACCGGAAGCCCTTGTCCTTGAACCCCTGGTAGTGGACCAGAGCCCTTCCCAGATCGCCGACTCCCACAAGGGCCATTTCCCATTCTTTCTCCACATTTAGGATCCGCCGCAATTCTGAGGCAAGCCTCTTGACGCTGTAGCCCTTGCCCTGCTTGCCGAACCCTCCAAAATAAGACAAGTCTTTCCGGATCTGAGCCGGACTGAGGTTGAGCCTTTCGGCCAGCTCCGAAGAAGTGACGGTCTCTTTGCCTTCAAGGTCCATGATTTCCAGCGCTCTCAGGTAGACGGGCAACCTGCTCACCACGATATCAGGAACCTTCGCTTCTTTCATGGGCCTCTATCCTCCTTGGGTTTCAAATCCGACCAAACTCTTTAGCCAGCCTTTCAATGCTTATCCGGACCACCGTTGGGCGGCCATGGGGGCAGGTTTGCATTACATCCAGGCCCTCCATTTCCTGAACCAGCTTCCTCATTTCCTCCATGGAAAGGGGATCCCCGGCTTTCACTGCGCAGTGGCAGGCCAGGGTTGCCAGGACTCTATCCCCTTCCAGGTGCTCCGTCCCCCCCGAGGCCAGAGCTTCCACAAAATCCAGCACCGCCATGCGGATATCCCGGCTGGCAAAGGGGGCAGGAACCGCCCTCACAAGCCAGGTATTGGGGCCAAATTCCTCAAGGTCAAACCCCATCTCCTTCAGGGAGGGGAGGAGGAACTCCATCAGGTCGCTCTGGTGAGGCGTGAGCTCCACAGTCACCGGCTCCAGGAGGCGCTGGGAAGGTATGGCCTTCTCCCCCTCTTTTCTGAGCTTCTCGTAAATCACCCTCTCGTGGGCGCTGTGCTGGTCAATGAGGTATAACCCATCGGGCCCCTCGGCCACGATGTAGGTCAGGCCCACCTGGCCCAGAACCCGCAGGAGCGGCATTGTCCTGGCCAGAGGGAGAGCCGGCTCCGGAGGAGCAGCCGGCTTCGGTTCAGGGATGGGGAAGAGCTTCTGCTCAGGTTCGCCCACGGCAGGGCTTATGGGCCGGGGCGAGACCGCAAAGGAGGTCTGGGTGCTCAGGATCAGGCGGCGGACGGCCTTCTGAAAGGCCTGGAAGACTTCTTCGGGGTTGCGGAACCGCACTTCCCGCTTGGTGGGGTGAACGTTCACATCCACCATTGCCGGATCTATCTCCAGGCTTATCACCGCCAGCGGGTAGCGCCCCGAGGGGAGGAAGCCGTGGTAGGCTTCCATCAGAGCCTTGCTCAGCATCGCATCCTGGACCCACCGCCTGTTCACGAAGAAGGTGTGGGCGCGCTGGGGTTTGTGGAAGGAAGGAGGTCCAATGTAGCCGTAAAGCTTGAGGGGGCCTTCGGAGGCTTCCAGCTCCAGGAGGAGGCCGGCAACTTCCGGCCCATAAACCCTCGCCAGCACTTCGCGCATGTTGCCCGAACCCGGCGACTGGAAGGAAAGCTGGCCTTCCTTGAAGAGGGCGAATTTAACCTCGGGGTATGCCAGAGCGTAATGGATCACGACCTCAGTGATGTGGGAGGTTTCGGTGGCTGGGTGTTTGAGGAATTTGCGGCGGGCTGGCACATTGTAGAAAAGGCTTTCCACTGAAACGGTAGTTCCGGCCGGAGCGCCCTTCGGCTCCTTCCGCACTATCCTTCCCCCCTCCACCCTGATCATAACCCCGATGGGCTCCTCAGGAGGGCGGGTTATCATCGTGACTTTGGAGACGGCGGCAATGCTGGCCAGAGCTTCGCCCCTGAACCCGAGAGTCTTTATGCCGAATAAATCTTTAATGGAGGAAATCTTGCTGGTGGCGTAGCGCGCAAAGGCCAGCTCCACTTCCCCGGGAGGGATGCCACAACCATTATCGCTGACTTTTATGAGGCCCAGCCCCCCTCTGAAGATTTCCACTCTGACCTCAGTGGCTCCGGCGTCAAGGGAATTTTCCACCAGCTCTTTGACTACCGAAGCTGGCCTTTCCACCACCTCGCCTGCCGCTATCTTGCTTGCTACTTCGGGGGGAAGGACCTTTATAGGCATAAATTTGCTCTCCAGAGCTTTCTGCGGCAGAATTTTACCACACTCATCTTCACAGAGCAAGGGAGGAAAAATGGCCCTTTTAACGTTCCCTCGCACTTACACCGTGGAAATATCCCCTCTGGGCTCTGGGCTTGTGGGAGTTCACTGCATCCTGCTGGACCCTTACCACCACCTTGAAATGGACCTGACGCTGGACGCTTCAAACCCCGAAGCTATGGTGGTGAAAAAGGCTAAAGCTTCAATGGCGAGGGTGCCTTATCCGGTGTGCCGGGAACCCCTTGAGAGAGTGAAAGAGCTGGAAGGGCTCCGGATTGAGCGGGGCATAAGGCGCACTGTCACCAGGATCCTCGGCGGGCCAAAAGGGTGCGTCCACCTGGTGGACATGTTCATGGAAGGAATACGCCTGGCCATCCAGGCGGTCGTTGTGGTCTGGAGCGAGAAGCTCCCCCCCGAGGAAGGGGAAAAGCTCCGGAGCAAAATCCTGGGAGGGGTCTGCATCGCCTACCCGGTGCCCGAATCCCCCTGATTCTCCAGGATTTCCAGGACTTTCCTGGCGATCTCCAGGGAGGCCATGGTCTGGGCTTCCCTGGTTGAAGCCCCTATGTGAGGGGTGAGAATGACCCGACTGCACCGAAGCAGCGGGCTGTTGGCCGGGGGCTCCTCCTCAAAAACATCAAGGGCCGCCCCGGCGATCCGTCCTTCCTCAAGCGCTCTGACCAGAGCCTCCTCGTCCACAACGCCGCCGCGTGCGGTATTGATGAGGTAAGCTGTGGGCTTCATAAGGCAGATTTCTTCCCAGCCGATCATCCTCCTGGTCTGAGGAGTTAGGGGGACATGGATGGATACGAAGTCGGCATTCCGCAAGAGCTCTTCAAGGGGCAGGAGGGCCACACCGATGCGGGAGGCCCTTTCCGGAGGGAGGAAGGGATCGGTGGCGATCACCCTCATTTCCAGGGCCATGGCTCTCCTGGCCAGGGCAGTTCCCACCCGTCCAAGCCCTATTATCCCCAGCGTCTTGCCCTGGAGCTGGATCCCGATGAAGGAGTGCTTCTCCCAGCGTCCCTCCTTTACCGAGAAATGGGCCTGGGGTATATGGCGGGCAATGGACAGCATGAGGCCCAGGGTCAATTCTGCCACGGCCACAGCCACGCTTTCCCCCGCACTGACCACCTCAATTCCTCTCCGCCTGGCGGCTTCCAGGTCTATATTGTCAAGCCCTGCCCCGGCCCTGGCTATCACCTTTAGCCTCCGGCCGGCTTCTATGACTTCTTCCGTTACCCTGGTCCTGCTCCTCACGATCAGGGCATCGTAAAAGCCGATAGCGCCGGCCAGGTCGCAGGGTGAGAGGAGGGGTTTGTAGTCCACCCTTGATTTCTGCTGTAGCAAAGCGATCCCCTCTTCAGCGATGGGTTCCGTTATCAGCACTTCAAACATGCCAGCACCTTCCCCAGGGCCTCAATCGCCTGGGCCATCTCCTCCCTGGCAACCCGGCCGATGTGGGCGATGCGCAGTATTTTCCCCTTCAGTTCCCCCTGCCCGCCGGCCACCACGACGCCATGCTCTTCCCGCAGGCGCTTTGCGATCTCTTCCGCCCTCAATCCTTCCGGGACCCTCACAGCCGTCACCGTATTTGATGCCCATCTTTCATCGGGGAAGAGGGATAGGCCGAGGGATTTTATGCCCTGGCGTGTGAATTCGGCCATCGCCTGGTGGCGGGCGAATACCCTTTCCAGGCCTTCTTCCCGGATGAGCCTCAGGGATTCCCTCAGGCCAAAAAGGACGCTTACGGCGGGGGTGAAGGGAGTCTGCCTGAGATAGGCGTATTCCCTGGCCCTCCGGAAGTCAAGGTAGAACCGGGGGAGAAGGGCCTTTTCCGAAGCTTCCCAGGCCTTCGGGCTGACGCTCACTATGGCCAGGCCTGGAGGGGCCATCAGGGCCTTCTGCGAGGCCGTCACCACCACGTCGCAGCCCCACTCGTCCGGGCGCAGGTCTATGGCTCCGAGCGAACTCACTGCGTCCACAAGGAGAAGGGGAGGATCGTCAACGGATCGGGCAGCTTCAGCTATGGCCTTGAGGTCGCTGGTTACGCCCGTGGAAGTTTCGTTGTGGGTGATGAGTAAGGCTTTACAGGGCTGAACTTTCAGCAAAGCTTTCCTGACTTCATCGGGATCTGCTCCGAGGCCCAGGGGGAAGCGAAGGGGTATAGCCTCCAGGCCAAAAGCCCTGGCCATTTCAAACCACCTTTCCCCGAAGAACCCGTTTATCACGGCCAGGACCCTTTCCCCCGGCGAAAGGACGTTCACCAGGGCTGCTTCCAGCCCACCAGTCCCCGAAGCGGTGAGGATCAGGACATCGTGGCGGGTCTGGAAGACATACCTGAGCTCTGCCGTGACTTCCTCAAAGAGAGCGGCGAACTCAGGGCCCCGGTGGTCCATCATCTCTCCGGCAACGGCTCCCCTGACTTCCGAGGGCAAGGGGACCGGGCCGGGTATGCGCAGGTTGAATCCCGGCATATCAACCCTCTACCAGCGGGAGGTATTCCAGGGCTTCCCTGACCTTCTCGGCCGGATATTCGTAATCGGAGAGCCTGCCGCTCAGGTATTCTTCGTAGGCGGCCAGGTCAAAATGCCCGTGGCCCGAGAAGTTGAAGAGGATGACCCTGGGTTCTCCGGCTTCCCTTGCCCTGATGGCTTCATCTATTGCGGCCCTGACGGCGTGAGCGGTTTCAGGCGCCGGGAGAAAGCCCTCCGCCCTGGCGAACTGCACTGCGGCTTCAAAGACGGCGTTCTGGGGGTAGGCCACGGCTTCAATGTAACCTCCGTGGTAGAGGGCGCAGATGATGGGTGCCATTCCGTGGTAGCGCAGGCCGCCGGCGTGGATCCCGGGGGGAACGAACCTGTGGCCCAGGGTATACATCTTGAGGAGGGGAGTGGTTCCGGCAGTATCGCCGAAATCGTAAGCGTAAATCCCCCTGGTGAGGGAGGGGCAAGCAGCAGGCTCAACGGCCAGAAAGCGAGTTTTGAGGTTGCGCTTGAGGCTTTCCCGAAGGAAGGGGAAAGCCAGGCCTGCGAAGTTGGACCCCCCGCCAACACACCCGATCACGATGTCGGGGAATTCCCCTGCCATTTCCATCTGCTGGAGGGCCTCTTCGCCGATCACTGTCTGGTGCAGGAGGACGTGATTCAGGACACTTCCGAGGGAGTATTTGGTGTCATCCCGCGTGGCGGCATCTTCCACTGCCTCGCTTATGGCTATCCCCAGAGAACCCGGCGAATCGGGGTCTTTCTCCAGAATCTGGCGACCGGCATGGGTATCAGGGCTTGGGCTTGGCACGACGCAGGCCCCCCAGGTTTCCATGAGGATGCGACGGTAGGGCTTCTGCTGGTAGCTTATCTTAACCATGTATACCTTGCACTCAAGGCCGAAGAGTTTGCACCCGAAGGCCAGAGCGCTTCCCCACTGTCCGGCTCCGGTTTCGGTGGTGAGCCTTTTAACCCCTTCGGCTCTGTTGTAATAAGCCTGAGCCACAGCAGTGTTGGGCTTGTGGCTTCCGGGAGGGCTTGCTCCTTCGTATTTGTAGTAGATATGGGCGGGGGTGTCCAGGACTTTTTCCAGCCTGCGAGCCCGGTAGAGAGGGGTTGGCCGCCAGAGCTTGTAGACTTCCCGCACCGGTTCAGGTATTTCTATGAACCTCTCGGTGCTCGCCTCCTGCTGGATGAGGGCCATCGGGAAGAGAGGGGCCAGGTCCTCAGGCTTCACCAGCTGCTTTGTGACAGGGTGGATGACAGGAGGCAGAGGGACCGGCAGGTCCGGGATGATGTTATACCAGGCTCTGGGGAGAGAGCCTTCGTCCAGGGTGATTTTAGACCTTTCCATATGGCACCTCCAGTTCAGGATTGGCTTGAGAGCAACTGTAAAAACGAAAAACCCGCCCCTTCCGGGACGGGTTTTTCATCCGCGGTGCCACCCCGATTGGGCCAGCTTCAGGGGAAGCTGGCCCCACTCTTTCGCGGGCACGTGGCCAGAGGCCAGATGCCCTCAGCCCTGATAACGGTGGCGTCTCCGGCTCGGCATACTGGGGAAAGCCTGAGGCTTTCCCGTTCCTCCTTGCGGCTCCCGGGCCCATTCAGCGCCTGCGGAAGTGCCGGGCTCTCACCTCGCCCCGACTCTCTGGAACTCCGCCCTGGCGCCTACTCCACCCGTTCACAGCCTTTTGAACTTTAAACTTTATGCCTCCGGCAGGACTCGAACCTGCAACCCGCGGATTAAGAGTCCGCTGCTCTACCAGCTTGAGCTACGGAGGCAGGAAAACAAACAGGCTTTTGTTATTCGCTTTCTATTATACCCCCTCTCCCGTTTCCTGTCAAATGGCGCACGGGGGAGCAGCGGCTGTGCGCCTCTTCAAGCTCCTCAAGCCTCGCCGCCCTCACATAGTGCTTCAGCACCTCTTTCGTCTTCCACCCGCCGAGCTGCATGAGATCGTATTCGTGCCCTCCGGCTCTTATCCACCAGCTCGCAAAAACCTTCCTGAGGGCATGGGGGTGAAACTTTCCGGGCGAAACTCCTGCCGCTTTTGCCCTCCTTCTCAGAAGCTGCCTCACCCCGCTCGGCGTCAGCTTCCCGCCTCTCCGGTTGACAAAGAGAGGCCCGCTTCCTCCACCGCGCCTCTCAAGATACGTCTTCACCGCGGCGGCCGTCTCCTCGCTCAGTATCCCCCATTCATACTGCCTCGCCTTGACGTCAAGCGCCCTGAGCTTCCCGTCAAGCGACAGATGCTCCAGCTTCAGATCGCACAGCTCGCTCACTCTTAAGCCGGTGTCAATGAGAACGAGGATGATGGCTTTATCCCTCGCGCCCAGGAAGGAGCCGTCATCGCACGCGGCCAGCACGGCGATGATTTCTTCCCGCTCCGGCATGTTGAGGGAAGGGGGAAGCTTTCCTGGACGCCTCACCGCTTTCGCCAGGCATTCCGCAGTCAGTTCTTCCCTGCAGCACCAGTTCAGGAATGCTCTCAGGTAGCGAATGTGGATGGCCACGGTTGCTTCGCTCCATCCCTTGCGGCGCAGGAAGGCCGCGTAGCCGCGGATGTGGTTTCGGCTAAGGAAGGCAGTGTCCCCGGCGCCCTGCCCCTCGCACCAGGCCGCAAAGGGCAGAAGCACGCGGCGCTTTCCCGCTGGCTATCTTTGCGGGGGGCTGTTCGAAAAATAGGGTAAGGCAACCCACACCAGGGCACCTGGGGGCGGAGAGAGTAAGGCACAAAAAACAAGGCTTCTGAGCCGCCAGGGCCCTGCGCAGGGCTAGATCTTCCCGCTCCAGAGGAAAGGCAGAACCCAGCTTGAGCTTCATGGCGCCGAAAAAGCCCTCC
>DAOUBN010000019.1:0-20407 GCA_034432815.1 Anaerolineae bacterium
TTTGCCCCCTGGACCCCCCCTTTTGGGGGACACCCCCCGCAGCCCCCTGCACCCCCCCTTTTGGGGGAAGACGCATCCCCGGAGTTTGTCCGGGAGGATGAGGGCTTCAGACGGGCCAGCTTTCCATCCGCCAGGCCATGTCCCAGAACATCCATTCGTAGCGGCTTGTGGTTGTGAAGTGGTTTCTCATGGCTTCTTTGAGTTCAGGGCCCGCCTTTTGCGAAACCGCTTCCACAATGCCCCGCAGTTCTTCCACCACCGCCCGGAATTCTTCAGAGGCGTAGGTCTCAATCCAGCGCCTGTAAAGGGGATTGGGCGACCCCATCTTCTCCAGCTCCCTTCCCACCATGAAGTAAATCCAGTCGCATGGCAGGAGGGAAGCCACTGCTTCCTCAAAGGAGCCCAGGTAGACTACCCTGAGGAGGTAAGAAGTGTAAGCAAGGTTTGTGGGGGCCATGGGGGCTGAATAAACATGCTCGGGGGCGAGGCCCCATTCCCTGAAGAAGCTGTCGTGGAGGGCTCGCTCGGCCACCAGGGTTTCCCGGGCGTGGCGGGAGAGGAATTCAGTCCACTCGTCCCTGGGTGAACGGGAAGCCGCTGCCGCCAGGGCCCTGGCGAAGTCCCTCAGGTATAAGGCATCCTGAACGACATAGAAGCGGAATTTTTCTTCCGGAAGGGAGCCATCGGCCAGGCCCCGGAGGAAAGGGTGGGAGAGGATGGCCCGATAGATGGGCTCAATGCTCTCCCAGAGTTCCAAGGTAAAGCCTTTCCCCATCCTCGCCCTCCATCAAAGCAGGAGACGATAGGGGTTCTCCAAGATCTCTTTGACCGTCCGGAGGAAATCAGCTGCGGGAGCGCCGTCCACAATGCGGTGGTCAAAAGTCAAGCTCAGGTGCATCATCGCTCTGGGGACGATCTGGCCCTGCCAGCAGACAGGCTTCTCCACTATCCTACCCACTCCCAGGATGGCAACCTCAGGCGGGTTGATGATGGGAGTGAACACATCAACCCCATACATCCCCAGGTTCGTAACAGTGAAGGTGCTCCCGGTAACCTCATCCACGGTCAAGGTTCCAGCTCTTGCCCCCTCCGCAAGCCGGCGGGTTTCAGAGGCGATCTCCCTGAGGGATTTCTTATCGGCATCCCTCACCACCGGAACTATCAGCCCTTCTTCCAGAGCCACCGCTACCCCTATGTGGATTTCCTCCAGGAGGTGGATTTCTTCCCCTATCAGGGTTGAGTTCAGGATGGGGTGCTTCCTGAGAGCCATGGCCGCGGCTTTCACCACCATGTCGGTGTAGGTGAGGTCAAACTCGCCTTTGAGTTGCTCCCTCATCCGGACCATTTCGGTGGCGTCAATTTCGGTGGTTATGGTGACCTGGGCCATGGTCTGGAGGCTCTGGGTCATCCTCTCGGCTATAGCCTGGCGCATCCCGATGAAGGGTATGACCTTTGCCGGGGGGCGAGGAGGAGGCGGTGGGGCTTTGCGGGCCTCCACAAAGGCCAGGACATCCTTCTCGGTGATGCGGCCTCCGGGTCCAGTCCCTTTGATCTGGGAAAGGTCAACGCCGTGCTCTTTAGCCAGCCTCTTGGCCGCTGGAGTGGCCAGGATCTCCTTTGGGGCGGGGGCTTCCGCGGGCGCTTCGGCGACGGGGGGAGCAGTGGGGACTTTCTCCAGCTCTGGGATCACCTCGCCTGGCTCGGCTATGTAGGCTATGACCTCCCCCACCGCCTTCACCTCTTTCTCGGCGGCGGCGTGGCGCAGGATCCCCGAAGCAGGGGCTTCTATCTCGTAAGTTATCTTCTTGCTCATGACTACGGCGATGCGCTCCCCCTTTTCAACCCTGGCCCCATCGGGCTTGAGCCACTTGACCACGGTGCCCTCGGTCATGGCCATGCCAAGCTTTGGCATTATGACTTTTACTGCCATTTTACCCCTCCCTGGCTATTCCACATCTACAAAGACGGTGACGGCTGCATTGGCCACCAGGATTTCATCGGATCTGTCCCCGAGTTCCGGCTGGTATATCCCCCTGGCTATCATCCCCCCTTCCCTGACCTCAATCCTCTTCCGGCCGAAGGGGATGGCTTCCAGAACTTCCTCAACTCTCACTTTTTCAGGGTAAGGGCAGGCTATGAGGACCTCTACCTCCATCTGGTTCAGGTCCTTCAGGCCGATTATTTCCACAAGGCCGCACAGGCAGCTTCGGGATATGGCATCGGCCACGGCTCTGCGGGCAGCCTTTGTGGGGTCCTGTCCGTGCTGATCAACCCCCTGCCCTATTTCCACGACGAATTTCTTCAGGGCCATGCCTTTCCTCCGGTGAAGAAGCCGTTCCTGGCAGCTTCTTCCAGGGCCTGGGATATGTCCACCACCCTTGGGCCGTTTCCAGTTAGGCGGACCCGGAGCCTGGAATTGCGCCCCACTTCCACCTCCCTCTCCCCATCCAGGGCCAGGATGGAGGGCTTCCAGCGGATCTCCACGCTATCCCCAAGGCTGAGGAGGGAGCAGCTTTCCACCTGGACTTCCTCAATCAGTCCCGGGGCGATCGGGGCGAGGACTTTCCGGCCCGGGCCCATCTTTATGTAGACGCCATGCCCCTCATCCAGGGCATTGGGGTAGAGGCATCCCCCCACCGAGGACAGGCCTATGTTGCCCGGGGAAGCCCTGGCCAGGATTATCTCCCGCACTCTGGACATGTCCCAGATGGCCCGGGAGGCGATGAAAACATCATCGTAGACCACGACATCCACCAGGGCTATGTCCACAAGCTTCCCATTCTCCTCCACCTCCAGCCTCTTGGTGCGCCGGGTCACCCTTTCCGGGTCAACGGCGCCCGTGGCCACGACCCCTGCGGCCAGTCCCGCTATGGTCCCTTCCACCATGAAGGGGAAAACGTTATTGGTGCCTGTGGAGATGGGGACGAGGGGGACTTCGCCGCAGGTCTTGGCCACAGCCCTGTTGGTGCCGTCGCCTCCCAGGGTCACGATGCATTTAGCTCCGGCCTCGGCCATGAGGGAAGCGGCCAGGGTGGAATCCCTCTGATCGGCGTATACCGGCATATCAAGGGGGCACACTTCCATTGAGAGCTTCACAGCATTGAGGGCCTTGGGCACGATCCCGAAGTAATCGGGCATGTAGAGGACTCTTTTCACCCCGGCCGCTTCCAGTCCCAGCAGGACCCTCCGGACTATATTGACCTTTTCCTGGTTATCAAAGACTGAGCCGTGCGCTACAAGCCTCCTTATATCTTTCCCCGAGGCCGGATTGGCGATTATCCCTGCAATTATTTCGGGCAAGACCCCTCCTTCAGTGGGAGTATTGTTCCTTAACCACCTCGGCCAGGCCGATGGCAGCCAGCTTGCTTTCGGGGACGAGCATCGTTACCGTTACCACGCCCGGCAGCCTCCCGATCTCCACAGCTCCGGATATGGTAACGCGGTTCATCACTTCTTCTTCGGACATATTGAAGAGGGTGGCCAGCCGCTTGATGGCGTTCCCGGTGGCCTCGTTGAGGTTCGGGCCGGATCCCACCATCTGGATAGGCCAGGCTTCCTCCACCTCCTTCTGCCCGAACTTTCTGGCCAGCTCCATCACAGCCTCCCTTTCTGCCCTGCTGAGAGGTCGGGCCAGAGGGGGGAGGTCTTCCAGAGGCGGGAGCAGTATCGGCCCTTCATTGCCGAGCCCTTTTATCAGCTTCACCTCAAGGGTAACCTCAGCCGAAACGTCAGTCGTGTGGCCGGCGATCTCCCCATCTCCCTGCATGGCGTGGACGTCTCCCAGGTAGATTCCGCCCCCGGGGATTTTGACCGGGCAGATGAGGATGGCCCCCTCGCGGACGGAGTCTATATCCATGTGGCCGTCGGTCCGGGCATCGTCCAGCTGCTCCTTCGTGAGGGCATACCTGTGGGGAGCCCCGACCAGGAACTGGCCGAAATCCCCAGCATTGTGGGAGTCGGGCATGTCCACCTTAGGGGTGGTGCCGATGTTGCCGATGAAGGGGCGGATCCGGGTTGCGACTCCAGGCAGGTGGGCGGGGTGGAAGGCCAGGATGGGGTGCTGAGCGGAGTTCTGGGGCAGAGCCATAATTCTGGCCGCATCCTTGGCCAGGGATTCAGCAATTTCGGGGCTCACTGTCAGGGCTACCCCTTTTTCCCGGTCCAGGATTATGGTGTAGCCGTGGGCTACCCGGAAGGGGCTGACTTCGGCACCGCAATTGGCGCACCTCACTGCCTCCTGCCCTGTGCCCTCAAGGCGCGTGGGCGGGTTCTCCGTGCCGCATTGGGGGCAATACCTGGCGACAAAGGGGTCCCCCCTGTATCGCCCCTCCACTATGCTCATGACCCCTGAGGAGGTGGCCAGAGAAGTGATGTTTATTTTCCTGATCCTGATGAGGATGGCATCTCCCGGTTCTGCTCCCTCCACCGCAACTGGGGTCGTAACCTCGTGCCCTCCTCTGAAGGAGGGGGTGATCATCGGCCCCCAGCAGCCGGGAGCTGTCTCGGCGATTATGGTGCCGCCGTCCTCCACAGGACCCAGCATGGGGATGCTCGGGCCTATGAGGCCTCCTGTAAAGGTGTTCACACGGACGATTTTCTGAGGTGCCATGTCTTTCCTCCTGGTGGGGGCCTCGCTCCTGCCCCGTTGAGGACGGAGGAGGCCCCCGGTCTGGCTTCAGCTTACCAGCTCCCTCACCGCCTGCGCGATGCGCTCAGCGGAGGGGATCACAAAGTCCTCCAGGGTGTTGGAGTAAGGTATCGGGACATCGGGGACAGCTACACGCCTGGGGGGAGCGTCCAGGTATTCCAGAGCGTTCTCGGCCACAATGGCCACTATCTCCCCGCTCATCCCGTAACTCAGGTAATCTTCATCCACCACCAGGAGCCTGTGGGTCTTCCTGACGGAGTTGATGATGGTTTCCTTGTCCAGAGGAACGAGGGTGCGCAGGTCTATCACTTCCACGCTTATGCCTTCCTTCTCCAGCTCCTTAGCGGCTTCCAGAGCTCTGTGGACCATCATGGCCACCGCCACAATGGTTACATCCTTCCCCTCCCTCTTTATGTCGGCCACGCCGAAGGGGATGGTGTAGGGTTCTTCGGGGACGGGAGCCCATGTGGCTTCTATAATGGTCATCCAGGGCAAGCCCATCAGGCCCTTGTGGAAGAAATACATCACCGGATTGTCATCCCGGATGGCCTGGATCATCAGGCCCTTGGCGTCGTAGGGGGTAGAGGGGATCACGATCTTGAGGCCTGGGAGGTGGGCGAAGAGGCCGTAGAGGCACTGGGAGTGCTGGGCCGCGTCATTATACCCGCCTCCTATGGCCGTCATCAGCACCACCGGGACCCGGAGTTGCCCCCCGGACATGTATTGGATTTTGGACATGTGGTTGAGGATCTGGTCAAAGCACGCCCCCGTGAAGTCCACGAACATTACCTCCACGATGGGGCGCATCCCTTCCAGAGCAGCTCCCACCGCCGCCCCCACGAAGCCCATCTCTGAGATAGGGGTGTCCCTGACCCTCTCGTCGCCGAATTTCTTCCAGAGTCCAGTGGTGGCACCGAAGATGCCTCCGTAGAACCCCACATCCTCTCCCATCACGAAGACGCGGGGGTCCCTCTCCATCTCCTGGGCGATGGCCTCGGCAATGGCTTCATACATTGAAATGATTCGCTCGGCCATTTTTACCCTCCTCTTTAGAGGAAAACGTGTTTGAGAGCTTCCTCTGGCTCAGGCCAGGGGCTTTCGCGGGCGAATTTCTCCGCTTCCGCCACAAGGGCTGCCACTTCCTGCTGGATCCTGTCGGCTTCTTCTTCGGTAAGGATCCCTTCTTTTATGAGCTTGGCCCTGAAGTTGGGGATGGGGTCCTTCTTGCGCCATTCTTCCTCTTCGCCCTCGGGCTTGTAGAGCTGGGGGTCGCCCTCAAAGTGGCCGCGGTAGCGGTAGCAGAGGCATTCAATCAGGGATGGTCCCTCTCCCCTTCTGGCCCGGGCTATGGCTTCGCCGGCCGCCTCATAAACGGCCATGACGTCCATCCCGTCCACGAGAACTCCCGGGATCCCATAGGCGGCGGCTCGCTCGGCGTTGGACTTCACCGCGGTGGACTTGCTCTTGGGGACGGAGATGGCGTAGAGGTTGTCCTCCACCACGAAGACCACCGGAAGCTTCCATATGGCGGCCAGGTTCAATCCTTCGTGGAAGGCACCGATGTTGGCCGCCCCATCGCCGAAGAAGCTGACCGCCACATTGTCCTTCCCCTGCATCTTGAAAGCCAGTGCAGCTCCGACGGCGTGGGGTATCCCGGCGCCGATGATCCCGCCGCATCCGAAGTGGAGGTTAGCGTCAAAGAGGTGCATGTGGCCCCCTTTGCCCTGGCAGAGCCCTGTCTTCTTCCCGAAAAGCTCCGCCATGAGCTTCTTGAGGTCCCCTCCTTTGGCTAGGTAATGGCCGTGGGAGCGGTGAGTCCCGGCCACCATATCATCGGGCCTGAGGTGGGCGCAGACCCCTGTGGCCACTGCTTCCTCGCCTATGTAAAGGTGCATCTCACCGGGGATGGGGTCGGCCGCAATGTTGAAGACGGGGGATTTGCCTTCCCAGTAGATTTCGGCGACCCTCTCCTCAAAGAGGCGGATCTTGAGCATGGTGCGGTAGAGTTCTATGAGCTTTTCCTTCTCCACGGGCATAGCTTATCCCTCCGAAGAAATGAGGGGGAAGAGCCTGGAGGCCCTTCCCCCCTCAGAGCTTTACTTCCCCAGGACTTCCCTGATGGCCGAGATTATGCAATCCTTGCTCGGGATGTAGGCGCTTTCAAGGACCGGGCTGAAGGGGACGGGCGTGAAGGGAGCCGCCACCCTCTTGATGGGGGCGTCAAGGTAGTCAAAGGCTTCCTCGGCCACCATGGCGGCGATCTCGGCCCCGGGCCCCGCCTGCTTCACCGCCTCGTGGACGATCACCAGGCGGTGGGTCTTCTTGACGGAGTTGATGATGGTTTCCTTGTCCAGAGGGGAGAGGGTGCGGGGGTCCACCACCTCCACTTCTACCCCTTCCTTCGCCAGATCATCGGCGGCTTCAAGGGCTCTGTGGACCATGGCCATGGTGGCCACCACCGTCACATCCTTCCCCTCCCGTTTGACATCGGCCACGCCCAGGGGGATGGTGTAGGGCTCCTCCGGGACATCTCCCTCAATCCCGTAGAGCATCTTGTGCTCAATGAAGAGGACGGGGTTATCGTCCCTTATGGAGGAGATGAGGAGGCCCTTGGCGTCGTAGGGAGTGGATGGGGCTACAACCTTGAGGCCAGGGATGTGCATGAACCAGGCTTCAAGGCTCTGGGAGTGCTGGGCGGCAGCGCACATTCCTGCCCCGCAGGTGGTCCGGACCACTATGGGAAGCCTGGCTTTGCCCCCGAACATATACTTCATCTTGGCCGCCTGGTTGAAGAGCTGGTCCAGGGCAACCCCGATGAAGTCAATGAACATTATTTCCACCACGGGGCGCAGCCCTGCCGCCGCTGCCCCCACCGCCGAGCCTATGATGGCGCTTTCGGTGATGGGGGTATCCCTCACCCTCTCCTCGCCGAACTCCTCCAGGAGGCCGGCCGTGACTCCGAAGATCCCCCCATATTTTCCGACATCCTCCCCGGCCACGTAGATGGTGGGGTCGCGCCTCATCTCCTGCCTGAGGGCCTCGTTCAAAGCCTGAGCGAAGGTGAGCTTCCTCATCTCAGCCTCCTTTCATTCCGTGTAAACATCCTGGAGGACTTCCGCCGGCTCCGGGTAAGGGCTCTCCTCGGCGAAGCGGACGGCTTCCTCAACCCTGGCCTTTATTTCTTCCTGAATCCTGGCGATATCGGCAGGGGTGAGGATGCCCATCTCCAGGAGCTTGGCCTCAAAGCGGGGTATGGGGTCCCTCTTCAGCCACTCCTCGGCCTCTTCCCTGGGCCTGTAAACCATTGGATCGCCTTCAAAGTGGCCGCGGTGGCGGTAGGTCTTGCACTCAATGAGGGTTGGCCCCTCCCCCGCCCTGGCCCTCTTGACGGCTGCCTCGGCCGCTTCGTAGACGGCAATGACATCGTTGCCGTCCACCACCACGCCAGGGATATCGTAGGCCTTGGCCCTCTCGGCGATATCGGTGACGTGCATGTGCTTGTGCTGGTGGAGGGAAATGGCGTAGTGGTTGTTCTCGCAAACGAAGATCACGGGGAGGCTCCAGATGGAAGCCATGTTGAGGGCCTCGTGGAAGGTCCCCTGGTTGGCGGCTCCATCCCCGAAGAAGCAGGCCACTACCCGGTCGGGTTTCTGGTATTTGGCGGCCAGGGGTGCGCCGACGGCTATGGGGAGGCCTCCGCCCACGATCCCGTTGGCCCCCAGGATGCCCAGGTCTAGGTCGGCTATGTGCATGGAACCGCCCTTGCCCTTGCAGTAGCCGGTCCTCTTCCCGAAAAGCTCGGCCATCATCAGTTTGAGGTCGCCTCCCTTGGCGATGAGATGGCCGTGCCCGCGGTGGGTGCTGGTGATGTAGTCATCGTCGCGGAGATTTGCGCACACACCCACAGCCACCGCTTCCTCTCCGATGTAGAGGTGGACGAAGCCAGGGATCTTTCCGGCAGCGAAAAGCTCCGCCACCTTCTCCTCAAAGGCGCGGATGGTGCGCATCCTCTCATACATCCACAGCAGTTTTTCCTTTTCAATGGCCATTTCTGCCCCCTCCTTTGGGGTTAATTTAAAACTTGCCGGGGCTTTTTCTCCCCAAAACTGCCGGGAAAATCCTGAGTTGGGGGAAGAAGAAGTGAAAGGGGTTGCACGAGAGGCCCATGGGGAGCTGCGGCGTCTTGAGCTTTTAAAGAGCGCCTTTTCCGGATACCATTATAGCACCAGATGGAGGAGAAGGCAAAATCTGATGAAACAAAGCCCCTTTTCGGACTATTTCAGGCCGATTTGAGGCTTCCAGTGAGCGCGGCGGTGGCCTTCAGGGGATTATCCCGGGGGATGAGCATTCAAGTTCAACTTTCTTCATGCTCTCCAGGGCGTGGCGGACCATCCGGTCCATATCCAGCTCCCTCTCGGCTTCAAGGACTTCTTCCAGGGTCGGTCTTGTGGCCACTCTGGCAGGCATGAGGAACTGGCAGCAATCCTGCCCCGGCCTGATGGAGATCTCGTAGGTCCCTATTGAACTGGCGACCTTTATGATCTCGGCCTTGTCAAAGCCTATGAGGGGTCTCAGGATGGGCATCCTGACGGCCTGGCTTATGGCCACGATGTTCTCCAGGGTCTGGGAAGCAACCTGCCCAAGGGAATCGCCCGTTACAAGGGCAAGCCCTCCCTCCATTTCCACGATCTTCTCGGCCACTCTGAGCATGAGGCGGCGGTAGAATATCAGCCTCAGAGGCGATGGGGCCGAGAGGACGATCTCCTGCTGGAGATCGCCTATGGGCACTATGTAGATGTAAGGCTCCATACCCCAGTCCGTGAGGACCCTGACGATCTCCACCGCTTTCTCTTCGGAGGCCATCCAGTCCCCGAAGGGCTGGCTGTGGAAGTGGATGGGGACAACGCGGCACCCCCTCTTCAGCGCCAGGAAACCCGCCACCGGTGAATCTATCCCCCCTGAAAGCAGGAGGCCGACTTTGCCGCTTACCCCAACGGGCAATCCCCCCGGACCTTCTTTTCTGGTAAAATAGATAATGGCGGAAGGATGGGTTATCTCCACATGGACGGTTACAGCCGGGTTCTTGAGGTCCACAGGCCTTCCGGTGCGGGAATGGACCAGTTCCCCGAGCCTCCTTTCCAGCTCAATTGAGGTCAGGGGGAAGCGCTTATCGGCCCTGGAGGCGCTTATCCGGAAGGGGCCGGGGGGTTCCTCGGGGAAGTTCTTGAGGACGGCTTCCTCAATGGCTTCAAGACTTTTGGAGACTGGGATCGCAGGGGCGAAGTAAGCGATGCCGAAGACAGTGCGCAGCCTTTCCTCCCATACGGATTCGCTCAAAGGGGCGCTCGCCCGGACCAGGAAGCGCCCGGGGAGCCTTTCCACCCTGACGGAATCCAGGCCCTGGAAACGTTTGACAATGTTTTCGGCCAGGACGCGCTCAAAGAAGGAGCGGTTGCGCCCCTTGAGCCCTATTTCGGCGTAATGGACAACGGCAAACTTGCTTTCCATAGCCCTGCAAATTCCCGGCGGGACAACTGCCTAAAAGTTCTCCCGCCCTCGTTTGCTCAGGGTCCCACTCGTGGGGGGCTGCAGGAGAAGGCTTCTCGCCCCCGATTTACCCCTCTGGAAGGGGAAAGGAGGGTGGGGGGACATCCCCCACGATCCCCCGGGAGGGGGCTCCGCCCCCTCCACCCCCGAATTTTCCCGCTCCTGGGCGGGTTGCGGGAGCCTGATGCTCGCTCCCAATTAACCCCCTCTGGAGAAGGGGGAAAAGGCGAGGAGACACCCCCCACGGCCCTCCGGGAGGGGGTTCTGCCCCTTTCACCCTCATGTCTTTGTGAATTAAGGCAAGGAGCTAAAAGATGTCTTCTCCCAGGAACTGGGCCGGGATAGCCATCACATTGCTGGGTCTGGATCTGATCCTCCTGATTGCCCTCCTTCACTTTTTAATAATGCCCCCCGCCCAGCATTTTGTCAAATATGCCCCCGACCTTCGCCCGACCAGCCTGCCTGCCACGGTTGACCCTTCCTCAACGCCGGAGCAGCCATCCGCGCCACCCCCTACCCCATCGCCCGCAGCGCCTCCGGCGGCCACCCCTGAAGCAGCGGCTTCCCCCTCCCCGAAGCCATCCCCCACGCTGCGGGTGGACAGGAAATGGATAGAGGTGTCCATAAGCCGCCAGAAGCTTGTGGCCTACGAGGACGGCAGGCCGGTTTTTGAGGCCATAGTCTCCACGGGCGTGGCCCGCTACCCTACGGTCACGGGAAGGTTCAGGATTTACCTCAAGCTCCGGTATTCCGACATGTCGGGGCCCGGGTATTACCTGAGAAATGTGCCTTATGTGATGTATTTCTACCGGGGTTATGCTCTGCACGGGACCTACTGGCACAATAACTTCGGCCGGCCCATGAGCCATGGGTGTGTCAACCTCAGGGTTGAAGATGCCCGCTGGCTTTTTGAGTGGACTGATCCCTCTCTTCCACCGGGGGCAAACCTGGTTTATTCCTCTCCCGAAAACCCGGGGACTCTGGTGGTGATATACCCCTGATGCCATCCTGGCTGCGGATGAAAAAAGGCGGGGGACCCCCCATAGTCCCCGGGATGGGGCTCCGTCCCCTCCACTCCGTGAAAAAAATGGGGTGCAGGGGGACGGAGTTCCCCTGACGGGTGGCGTGGGGGGTGAAATTGGGGGCGAGCTGTCCTCCCCTGCAACCCGCCCACGAGTGGGACTCTGAAGCCCGGCTTAGCCGCAGGGCACGGGGGTGGGAAGAGAAGAAAAAGGCGGGGGCCCTCCCATCGGCATGGAGGCTTTGCTTCCTGCGCTCCTTCCCCTGACTTGTTTTGAGGCACATTCCCCATATCCCCTGCCAGGGGCTTTGCACCCTGCACCCCCGATTTGGGAGTGGGAGGAGGCGGCAAATTTGACAAGCTCAAAAAGCGTGCTATAATATTAGATTGCATGACCATAGCAGGGGTGCTCTTCTCCTGAGGACCCGAAGGTGGGGTTGGTTTTCTCCGTCTATTAAAGCCGCCTGTTGCTTGACCCCTGCTTGCGTGTAGCAGCGGGAAAAATTAGCTTGCAATAATCCGGAGGAGGTGCTTAATTCATGCAGTTGATTCTCTCCGGCAGGAAAAATTACGCGCGGATAGAGGAAATCCTCCCCCTCCCGAACCTGATTCAGGTTCAGCTGGATTCTTTCCGCTGGTTTCAGGAGGAGGGGCTGAGGGAACTTTTTGAGGAAATTTCCCCAATCCAGAGCTACAACAAGGTCCTGGAGCTCCATTTCTTGGATTATGAATTCGGGAAGCCAAAATACACAGTGGAAGAGTGCAAGCTCCGGGACCTGACTTACGCTGCCCCCCTCTGGGTGAAGGTGCGCCTTGTGAACAACGAAACAGGGGAGATCCAGGAGCAGCGCATTTTCTTCGGCGATTTCCCCCTCATGACAGAAAAGGGCACCTTCATCATAAACGGCGCCGAGAGGGTGGTGGTGAACCAGTTGCTGCGCTCCCCGGGTGTGTATTTTTCCCTTGAGGAGGACAGGGCAACCGGGAGGCAACTCTGCTATGCCAAACTCATCCCCAACCGCGGAGCCTGGCTGGAATTTGAAACCTCCAAGCGCGATGTCATCTCGGTCAAGATTGAACGCAAGCGGAAACTCCCCGTCACCGTCCTCCTGAGGGCCCTGGGCTACGGAACCGATGAGGAGCTCCTGGCCCTCTACGAGGGCATTGACACAATGCCCGAGCACTCTTACATAAAATCCACCATAGAGGCCGATCCGACCAAGAGCACTGAAGAGGCCCTGGTGGAAATCTACAGGAGGATGCGTCCAGGCGAGCCCGCTAACCCCGAGAACGCCCGGGCTTACCTGACAGCCCTCTTCTTCAACCCTCGCCGCTACGACCTCGGGAAGATGGGACGCTACAAGCTCAACCGCCGCCTCGGCCTGGACATACCCCTGGATCACCGAACCCTCACCAGGGAAGACCTGGTGAAAGTGGTGGAGAAGATGATCCTCATCAACAATGGGGTGGAGAACGAGGATGACGTTGACCACCTGGGGAACAGAAGGGTTCGGACCGTGGGGGAGCTCATCCAGAACCAGATGCGGGTGGGCCTGCTGCGCCTGGAGAGGGCCGTCAAGGAGAGGATGAGCATAAAGGAGCCGGAAGAAGTAACCCCCCTTTCCCTAATAAACATAAGGCCGGTTGTGGCAGCCCTCAGGGAATTCTTCGGCGGAAGTCAGCTCTCCCAGTTCATGGACCAGACCAACCCCCTGGCCGAACTCACCCACAAGCGGAGGGTTTCAGCCCTGGGGCCCGGAGGACTGAAGCGGGAAAGAGCAGGCTTTGAAGTCCGCGACGTCCACAACTCCCACTACGGGCGCATCTGCCCCATTGAAACCCCTGAAGGTCCCAACATCGGCCTTATAGGGAGCCTGGCCACCTACGCCAGGGTCAACGAATTCGGCTTCCTTGAGACCCCTTACCGCAAAGTTATCAACAAAGTCCCCAACCGCGTCCAGGACCTGGTGGGCCACATCCTGAGGGAAAGGATCATTGACCCGGCCACCGGGGAGCTCGTGGCTGAGGCCGGAACCGAGATAACCCCCGAGCTTGCCGAAAGGATAAGCCGCCTGCCCTTCAAGGAGATAAAGATCAGGCCGGTGGTCACCAACGAAATCGTCTACCTTTCCGCGGACGAGGAGGACCAGTATGTCATAGCCCAGGCGGGGGTCCCCCTGGACTCCAAGGGCCGCTTCCTGACCGACAGGGTCACGGTCCGCCACCAGCAGCAGTTCGCCATCCGGCCCGTGGACCAGGTGGACTACATGGATGTCTCGCCCAAGCAGATAGTGAGCGTATCGGCCTCCCTGATCCCCTTCCTTGAGCATGACGACGCCAACCGTGCCCTCATGGGTTCCAACATGCAGCGCCAGGCGGTCCCCCTGGTGAAGCCTGAGGCCCCCCTTGTGTCCACGGGCATGGAATACTACGTGGCGAAGGACTCGGGCCAGGTCGTTCTGGCGGAGGAAGACGGCGAGGTCGTGAGCGTGACCTCCACCCAGATCGTGGTTAAGGGGGAGAGCGGCCTCCGGATCTACCCCCTCAAGCGCTACCAGCGCTCCAACCAGGCCACCTGCATAGACCAGCGGCCAGTGGTGAGCAAGGGACAGAAGGTGAAGAAGGGGCAAGTCCTGGCTGACTCCAGCTCAACCCAGAACGGGGAACTCGCCCTGGGCCAGAACGTCCTGGTGGCCTTCATCTCCTGGGAGGGAGGAAACTACGAGGACGCCGTCCTGGTGAGCGAGGCCCTCGTCCAGGAAGACATCTACACCTCAATCCACATTGAAGAATACGAGACCGAGGCCGTGGATACGAAGCTCGGCCCGGAGGAGATAACCAGGGACATCCCCAACGTGGGCGAGGAACAGCTAAGGGACCTGGATGAGAGCGGCATAATCCGGATAGGGGCTCACGTGGGGCCTGGCGACATCCTGGTGGGCAAAGTCACCCCCAAGGGCGAGACGGAGCTTTCCCCCGAGGAGAAACTCCTGAGGGCCATCTTCGGCGAAAGAGCCCGGGACGTCAGGGATACAAGCCTGAGGATGCCCCACGGTGAGAGGGGAGTGGTGATTTCGGTGGCTGAGTTCTCCCGGGACCAGTATAAGGACCTGCCCGCGGGGGTTGAGAAAGTTGTGAAGGTCTACGTGGCCCAGCGCCGCAAGCTCACCGAGGGCGACAAAATGGCCGGCCGCCACGGAAACAAAGGGGTCATCTCCAAAGTCGTGCCCGTGGAGGACATGCCCTTCCTCCCCGATGGCACGCCCATTGAAGTCATCCTGAACCCGCTGGGGGTTCCGGCCCGCATGAACCTGGGTCAGATCCTGGAAACCCACCTGGGCTGGGCCGCCTACCGCCTGGGCTTCAGAGCCATAACCCCAGTCTTTGACGGCGCCGACCAGGACGAGGTCTTCGCCGAACTGGCCAGAGCCTGGCTCATAGATAAAGCCTGGGAAGAGGTCACTGAGAGAGCCTGGCAGTGGCTCAAATCCATAAATTACAATCCCCAGGACATTGAGGATGACGAGGAAGCCCGCAGGCTCTACCTGGTGGAGTGGATCGGCGACCGCTACGACCCCGAGAGGCTCATGGAGGACTGGGTCTACGCCCGCCGGAGCGCCCTCAGGGAGTGGCTCAGGGAAAAGGGCTACGACCCCGACGCCATCCTGGTCTTTGAGGATGACCCCAGACCTCTGGAAGCTCGCCGCGAGGCTGACCGGCTGGCCAGGCTTGTCTGCCTGAGGGAGTGGATTGGTTCCCTCACGGGCGAGTATCCTTCCCTTGAGGACACAACCGAAGAGCAACTCATGGAGAAGGCTGTGAAAGTGAGCAAAGAGACTGGCCAGCCCATCCCCACTACCGGCAAGATGATCCTCTACGACGGCAAGACCGGCGAGCCCTACGACCAGCCGGTGACGGTGGGGGTCATGATGATCATGAAACTCATCCACCTGGTGGAGGACAAAGTCCATGCCCGCTCCACCGGGCCATACTCCCTGGTGACCCAGCAGCCCCTCGGCGGGAAAGCCCAGTTCGGAGGCCAGAGGTTCGGCGAGATGGAGGTCTGGGCCCTGGAAGCCTACGGCGCTGCCCATACCCTCCAGGAGATGCTCACCGTCAAGTCCGACGACCCCACTGGCCGCCTAAAGACCTACGAGGCCATCGTCAGGGGCGAGAAGATCTCAGGGCCCGAAATGCCCGAATCCTTCAAGGTCCTGGTCAAGGAACTCCAGTCGCTGGGGCTGGCGGTTGAAGTCTACGATGCCAGAGGGGAGAAATACGCCTTTGGCAAGGAGGAAAGGGAGGAGAAACTAATTCCTCTGGGCTTCGGAAGCTTTGACCTTGCCCGAAAGCTTCTGAGCAAATGAGGGAGGTGCCTTTATGGAAGTCAATGACATTGTAGCGGTCCGGATAAGCCTGGCCTCTCCGGAGCAGATCCGCTCCTGGTCCTATGGGGAGGTCACCAAGCCCGAGACAATAAACTACCGGACACTCAAGCCCGAAAGGGATGGCCTCTTCTGCGAGCGCATTTTCGGTCCGGTTAAGGATTGGGAGTGCGCCTGCGGAAAATACAAGAAAGTCAAATACAAAGGCATAATCTGCGACCGGTGCGGAGTTGAGGTGGCCCCCTCCAAAGTTCGCAGGGAGAGGATGGGCCACATAGAGCTGGCTGCTCCGGTCGCCCACATCTGGTATGTTCGGGGGATACCGAGCCGCCTGGGCCTCCTCCTGGACCTATCACCTCGCAACCTGGAGAGGGTGATCTACTTCGCCCAGTATATCATTACCGAGGTGGATGAGGAAGCCCGGTCCAGGGCGCTTAACCGCCTGGAGAAGGAGCGCCTGGCTCGCCTGGCCAAGATTGACGCCGAGATAAACGCCCAGGTTGAAGAGGTGGATAGGAGGCTTAAGGGGCAGCTGGAGGAGATAGACAAAAGGGTAAAGGCGCAGATCCAGGAGCTGGAAGAGCAGCTCTACTCCATGAGCGATGAGATTGCCGGGCAAGGGCGCTCCCTCCAGGAGAAGCTGGAAGCCCTTATGGGCTCCCCTTCCCCCGAAACCATCCGGATACCCTGGAGCGACGAAGTCCTCCTGGAGGAGGGGGAGGTTGTAACCAGGGAGCACCTGGCGGCCCTGAACCGGGCGGCTCAGGAGCGCCTCTCCTACCTTGAGGAGGGGGTAAGGAGGCGCCAGGAGGACATAAAACTTGAAGCTGAAGCCGAAAAGGAGCTCCTCATCCGCAGGGCCGAGGAGGAGAAGGACGCTATAAAGGCCCGTTACGAAGATGTCATCTTTGAAATCATGGACAAATACGACCAGGAGATGGCCGAGCTCCGGAGCCTCCAGGTCACCCAGGTCCTGAGCGAGGCCCGCTACCAGGAGCTAAAGGAAAAGTGGGGGGCTGTCTTCAAGGCTGGGATGGGGGCTGAGGCCATCTACGAGATCCTCAAGAACCTGGACCTGGACAAGATGGCGCAGGAGCTCCGGCAGGAAATCAACACTACCCGCTCGGCTCAGAGGCGCAAGAAGGCCATAAGGCGCCTCCAGATCGTGGAGGCCCTGCGCAAGAGCGGCAACCGGCCCGAATGGATGATCCTCACGGTCCTGCCCGTTATACCTCCCGAACTCAGGCCCATGGTCCCCCTGGATGGCGGGAGGTTCGCCACAAGCGACCTCAACGACCTTTACCGCCGGGTCATAAACCGCAACAACCGGCTCAAGAAACTCAAGGAACTGGGGGCTCCCGAAATAATCATCCGCAACGAGAAGAGGATGCTCCAGGAGGCGGTTGACGCCCTCATAGACAGCGGGCGCCGCCAGCCCACAGGCCTTGTGGGAGCGGGGAAGCGGGGCCTCCGCAGCCTTTCCGACATCCTCAGGGGCAAGCAGGGGCGGTTCCGCCGCAACCTCCTGGGCAAGCGCGTGGACTACTCCGGCCGCTCCGTAATCGTGGTGGGGCCAGAGCTCAAGCTCCACCAGTGCGGCCTGCCCAGGGACATGGCCCTGGAGCTCTTCAAGCCCTTCGTCATCCGCAAGCTCATAGAGGAAAACCACGCCCACAACATAAAGAGCGCCAGGAGGATGGTGGAGCGCCGCGACCCTGCCGTGTGGGATGTCCTGGAAAGGGTGGTGAAGGAAAGGCCGGTTCTCCTCAACCGCGCTCCCACCCTGCACCGCCTGGGCATCCAGGCCTTTGAGGTGGTCCTGGTGGACGGCCAGGCCATCCGGATCCATCCCCTTGTCTGCCCCGCCTTCAACGCCGACTTTGACGGGGACCAGATGGCCGTTCACGTCCCCCTCTCCGACGAGGCCGTCCGGGAGGCCAGAGAGCTGATGCTTTCCTCCGTGAACCTCCTCAAGCCCGCCAGCGGCGAGCCCATAGTTGGGCCCACCAAGGACATGGTCCTGGGCTGCTACTACCTCACCCTGGAGAAAGAAGGGGCCAGGGGCGAGGGCAAAATCTTCGCCGACTTTGGCGAAGTGGTCCTCGCCTACGAAACCGGGGTTGTGGAGCTCCATGCCAGGATTAAGGTCCTGGCTAAGCCTTCGCCGGACCAGCCCCCTCAGCTCATAGAGACCACGCCCGGGCGGGTGATCTTCAACATGGCCCTGCCCGAAGAGCTCCGCTTCCAGAACAAAGTCATGGACAAGAAAGCCCTCAACGACCTGGTGGCGGAGTGCTACAGGAGGCTGGGGATGGAAGCCACCGCCCGGATGGTGGATGCCCTCAAGGACCTGGGCTTCAAGTATGCCACCCGCAGCGGGATCACCCTGGCCATGAGCGACATCAAAATACCCAGGGAAAAGGATGAAATAGTTAGGCGGACGGAAGCCCAGGTGGAGGAGATAAACCGCCAGTATCGCCGTGGCGTGATCACCGAAGAAGAGCAATACATGAAGAGCGTTGAGCTCTGGACCAGAGCGACCGAAGAGGTGTCCCTGGCGGTGGCCAGGGAGCTCAACCCCTACGAAAGCATCGGCGCAATGGCCGTATCCGGCGCCACGAAAGGAGGGATTCAGACCATCCGCCAGTTGGCCGGGATGCGCGGCCTCATGGCCGACCCCTCCGGGCGCATAATCCCCCTGCCCATCCGCTCCAACTTCTGGGAGGGCCTCACAACCCTTGAATACTTCCTCTCCACCCACGGCGCCCGCAAGGGCCTGGCCGACACGGCCCTCCGCACCGCCGACGCCGGCTACCTCACCCGCCGGCTGGTGGACGTGGCTCAGGAAGTCATCGTCAGGGAATACGACTGCGGAACCCTTGAGGGCATCTGGATTGACGAAGAATCCTCCCGCCGGATGGGCCAGTCCTTCGCCGAAAGGGTCATAGGCAGGATGGCCGCCTCCGACATTGTGGACCCCGTCACCGGCAAAGTCATAGTCAGGCGGAACGAGGAGATAGACGAGGATGCCTTTGAGAAGATAAAGAAGGCGGGTATAACCAGAGTTTACGTCCGCACTCCCCTCAAGTGCGAGACCCGCTACGGGGTCTGCGCCCTCTGTTACGGCCGCGACATGGGGCGCGGCGGGCTCATAAAGGTGGGCGAAGCTGTTGGGATAATCGCCGCCCAGTCCATCGGCGAGCCCGGAACCCAGCTCACCCTGAGGACCTTCCACACCGGTGGCGTGGCCGTGGAGGACATAACCCAGGGCCTGCCCAGGGTGGAGGAACTCTTTGAAGCCCGCACCCCTAAGGGCGAAGCCATCATCTCCGAAATCTCCGGCGTCGTGGATGTCTACTGGGAGGGTGACACCCGGAAGGTCAAGGTGACAAGTAGCCAGGTCCTCACCGACGAATACTTCATCCCGGCCGGAAGCGAAATCCTGGTCAGCGATGGCCAGCTGGTGGAAGAGGGCACGGTCCTGGCTTCCACCCCTGAAGATGGAACCATAATGGCCAGGATCTCCGGCCAGGTCTTCCTGGAGAACAATGGCGATGGAACCTACAAGGCCATCATCCGGAGGGAGCACAAGGAAGAAAGGATCTACGACATTCCACCTGCGGCCAGGCTGAGGGTGGAGAAAGGCGATTACATTGAGGCCGGCGATCAGATAACCGAGGGGGCCAAGAACCCCAAGGAAATCATGAGGATACTGGGCCGGGAAGCCGCGCAGCTCTACCTCCTGGAAGAAATCCAGAAAGTATACCGCTCCCAGGGGGTCAACATCCACGACAAGCACATTGAGATCATCATCCGCCAGATGACCGACAAGGTCAGGGTGAAGTCGCCTGGAGACACCGATTACCTTCCGGGGCAGCTGGTGAACCGCTTTGAATTTGAGGACACCAACAGCCGCGTGATAGCCCGCGGAGGCCGTCCAGCCGAGGCAGTGCCTGTTCTCCTCGGGATAACGAAGGCTGCCCTCGCCACCGACAGCTTCTTCGCTGCTGCCTCCTTCCAGGAGACCACCAGGGTTCTGACGGATGCGGCCATCCGGGGAGCGGTTGACGAGTTGCGCGGATTGAAGGAAAACGTTATAATAGGGCGCCTCATTCCTGCCGGAACAGGCTTTGAGCATTACAGGCGCCTTAGGGAAGCAGTTCTGGCTCGCGAAAAATCTTAATTCGCCTGCAGGAGGGTGGAAAGTGCCTACTATCAACCAACTGGTGCGTAAAGGCCGGAAAAAAGTGAAGAGCAAGTCCAAGGCTCCTGCTCTGCTTTATTCCTACAATGCCCTTAAGAACGAACTCAAGAGGATGCCCAAGGGCAACCCCATGAAGCGGGGCGTGTGCATTCAGGTAAGGACGATGACCCCAAAGAAGCCTAACTCAGCGCTCCGCAAGATAGCGAGGGTTCGCCTGACCAACGGCATTGAAGTTACGGCTTACATCCCTGGCGAAGGCCACAACCTCCAGGAACACTCCGTGGTTCTGGTCAGGGGAGGGCGTGTCAAGGACCTCCCCGGGATCCGCTACCACATAGTGCGCGGTGCTCTGGACGCGGCGGGGGTGGAAGGGAGGCGCCAGGGCCGCTCCAAATACGGGGCAAAGAAGCCCAAGAAGGGCGCTGAGAAATAACTCTTTTCATGGGAGTTTAGGAGGCTTCGCCCCTTCCCGGAGGGCCTGGGGGGTGTCCCCAAAAATGGGGGTCCAGGGGCTTTGCCCCCTGGCAGGGAGTCTGGGGGATGTGCCCCCAGAAAAACAATGAAAGGGGGTGGAGGGGGCGAAGCCCCATCCCGGGGGGTCT
>DAOUBN010000020.1:0-5147 GCA_034432815.1 Anaerolineae bacterium
CCCCATTTTGGGGGCACCCCCCCCAAACCCCCTGGCATGAGGGCTTCGCCCCCCTGCATCCCCTTTGAGGAAAAGAAGAGACGGCGAAACACCTCCCGCAATCCCCTGGAAGGGAGCAAAGCCCCCTTTACCTCCTGAAATTATACACTATTGCCAGGCCTATGGGAAGGCGGTGGCCTGCTTACGGAAGAGCCTTGCAGTTTTTGACAAATTCCGGATTTAGCCTTATAATATAAGCTGGAAGGGCGAGTAGCTCAGCGGTAGAGCGCGCGGCTCACATCCGCGAGGTCGGGGGTTCGAAACCCTCCTCGCCCACCTTAAAAGCAGGGCCCCGGAAAAGGGGCCTTGTTTTTAAGGCTTCCCTGAACTCAGAACCGGGGGAAGCGGAAATGCTGGAAGGTTCTGTCCTGGTCCTCAATTCCACATACGAGCCCCTGAGTGTGGTCTCAGTCAAAAGGGCTATCGTATTGGTCCTCAAAGAAAAGGCTGAGATCGTGGAAGCCACCGATGCCTACCTGCGCTCTGAAAAGCTGTGCCTGCCTGTTCCCCTGGTCATCAGGCTTGTGGCTTACGTGAAGGTTCCGAGGTTTGTCAACATCCCCCTCACCCGCAAGACCGTTTTCGCCCGCGACCACTACACCTGCCAATACTGCGGGAGGCAGCTTCCCAAGAGCGAGCTCACCCTGGACCATGTGATCCCCCGCCACAGGGGCGGCAAGACCGAATGGGAAAACGTGGTGACGGCGTGCAAGAGCTGCAACCACCGGAAGGGTTCTCGCACCCCGGAAGAAGCAGGCATGAGCCTCATCGCTAAACCGTCCCGCCCCCGCTACATGGTCTTCGTCCTCTTGGGGGAAGCCCGCTGCCACGAAGCCTGGAAGAAGTATCTTTATGTTTAGCTCAATATCCCAAATTTATCCCAAATATCCCAAATGCCCTCAAACCTCAGGTTGATTTTCCCCTTTGCCTGCCTTTCTGGTAGCCGGGCTTAATTTCTGAAGCCGGGATAAAAAGGGCGAAAAGCGAATTCGCACCCTGTAAGGCAAAAAGGAGGAGAAATGAAAGAAGTTATAAGCACCGACAAAGCCCCTCCGGCCATAGGGCCTTACTCTCAGGCTGTAAGGGTGGGAAATCTCCTCTTCTTAGCCGGGCAGATCGGCATAAACCCTGCTACTGGCCAGCTTGAGGAAGGGATTGAAGCCCAGACCAGGCAGGCCCTCCTGAACCTGAAGGCCGTTCTGGAAGCCGCAGGCGCTTCCCTGGAGAACGTCGTCAGAGTGGGGGTTTTCCTGCAGGACCTGAAAGATTTCCAGGCCATGAATGCCGTCTACGCTGAATTTTTCCCCAAATCTCCTCCCGCCAGGACCACCGTTCAGGTGGCGGCGCTCCCCAGGGGAGCCCTGGTGGAAATTGACGCCATAGCAATGCTTGAGCCCTGACGTCCTGCACTAAAACTTCAGGACCAGGGGGAGGAACACTTTCCAGAGCACTCTGGTGACGTAAACAAGGCTTTCAGAGGCAAAGCCTGCTTTATCGGCGATCCGGAACTGGATCCTGCCCGATGTTCCTTCCGGCACCGGAACTGCAGGGGCCACCACCATGCCCTCCAGCGGTCCTGTAAGGACCACTGTTGCCGTGAGCCATTCGCTCCAGGTGGCTCCCCCATCCGCCGAATAGCGGAAAGCGCCACTTCCGGGGTCCAGGCCCGAGACATCGTCGGCCACCCAGACCGCCAGGGTTACCGGAGGGCTCACAGTTATCCAGCCCGAAGGGATCAATTCCGACCAGCCGGAGGGCGGATTGACGTCCTTCACCGTCACGGTCACAGTTATATCGGCCGAAACATTGCCCGCCCGATCGAAGGCCTTGACCCGGAGGAGCTTCTCCCCCTCACCCGGCGCGAGTCTCCAGGCCACTTCTCCGGCAGCCCGCGACGGGTAAGAGGTCACCAGCACCCTGTCCAGGTAAACATCGGCCGTGCCCTTGAAAGCGAGGCGAAATTCAAGGCCCGTGCTCCCCTGCGCCCAGTAGTAAAAATCAACCGGGAACTCCTGGTAGACCCCAGGCATCCTGAAGTCAATTCCCCTCAATCGCCTTATGCCCAGGAGTTCGGCCCCGGCATTCTGGACCACATCCAGAACGGCCACCTCTTCGGTTGGGGTTACGAGATTGCCCACTTTAAGCCGGAATATGGCCCTGTAGGGTGATCCGGGCTCAAGGGCGAAAGTGTAGGGCCCATACCACGCCCCCGGAGGGTCCACTCCCCCCCTCGCCAGGAGGGCTTTTCCGTCCAGAGCATCGGGATCGTCCACAATCCTTCCGGTCTGGGTGTAGAAATCCCTCTCTTCCCAGAGCCACCCATTGCTGATCCCCACCCCTTCCGCTTCCCCCGGGGCAGCATCGGTTACCGCCACTGTAAAAGTTATGTCAAGGGAAGTGAGGAAAGTGTTGCTTATGGAAACGGTGGCCGTCGGCTCAATCCGGTCAATCCCGATCCTGGCCCTGACAGGGCCTTCCGGGGAGGAAGCATTGCCCAGGCCGTCAAAGGCTCTCGCCCACAGTTCTGGTCCCTCGCTGAGGTTCACGTCGGGCAGGGAGGAAACATCCCACAGGTAGCTCCAGCCGTCAGTCCCATCAGTATCAGTTATTAAAAGCTGAGTCCCTGAATAAAACTCCACAGCGCTAACCCCGCTGGATTCGTCCGCAGCGTTGGCCTGGAGCCAGACCCAGCTGGTGTTCACGTAGAAGCCTGACCAGGGGAAGGTCAGGCTGGAAAGCGGGGGGCCAGAATCCTCGGAGGCGAGGGCTTTCCTCACGTTAACCCCCGTGTAGTAGTGGGTCAGGATCTGCTGGTATCCCCACCCGTAATTTTCGGCCCACCGTTTGGCCCCATACTGGGACATCCCCCGACCATGGCCTTTCCTGGGTTGCCCGAAGCCCACGGGATCGTGGACCGCGCTCAGGTAAGGGTAATTGGGGTCAGGCTCGTATGTGTCGGGCCTGTAGCGGGGGAGGGTTGGGGAGCTGGTTTCAGCGCAGTATTCGGCCAGGATCGGCTGGCCTTTCCATTCCAGATACTGCCCTTTGGTCTCGTCAACGGCCTGATTTGAGCGCTCGTGAGTATCCGGCCCCATGACCTGGTAATCAACCCAGTCGGAGACATCGTAGCTCCGGGATTGGTTCTTGATGATGAAGAACCAACCGTAGGTTCTGGCCGCTACGGCCTGGGCCTTGAGGGCCTCCATGTGCCAGAGAGCTGGCATCTCGTAGGGCACAACCTGCTTCACATAGGTTTCAAAGTCAAAGACGTCAATCTGCCAGGGCGGGACATCGGCCCGGTAGTAGTTGTTGGGGTTGTGGATGACGCGGATCGTGGAGGGAGCGGCAAGGGGAGGGTAAAACTCGGCCGGGGAAATCGTGGAGGAGGGATGATCCTGGGGGAGAAGGATTTTCCCTGCCGATCTATCAAATTCTGCGATTACGACCTTGCCGTTGCTGCGGAAGGCCAGGAAACGCCCGTCGGGGGAGAAGATGGGGGAGCTTTCCTCGCCGGGTCCTCCGGCCAGAAGCCAGAGTTTTTCCCCGCTGGAGTCAATGGCCCAGATGTCGGCCGATTCAGACGTGCCGGCTCCCAGCGGGCAGCGCCCGAAGGCGATGAAGCTACCGTCGGGGTAGATGGAAAGCCCGTCCACGACCTCCCCCTCCAGCTCAAGGAGCATCCGGGCTCCGGGTGGGGAAGTCGTCACGAGCCAGAGCTGGGATCGGAAAGGCTCCGGCGAAGCGATAACGGCCGCTCTGAGGCCGTCGGGCGTCCAGGAAACCCCTCCGCTGTAGCGCGCCTGGAAAAGGGGGAAGTCTCTTCCCGCCGACCTGTCCTTCAGGTAAACGGTGAGGCCTTGCCTGAAAATGGCGTAGCGTCCATCGGGGGAATTGTGCTCGCGGGGGACAAAAGGCCAGGGCGCTCTGCCCCTGACCGAAACCCTGCGGGTTCTGATGTTCACCTCCCGGTGAAAGGCCTCACCCGTTTCCGAGAGGCTTACGAATGCGATGCTCTGCCCATCAGGGGAGAAGGATGGGAAAAAGGCATTATCGGAGAGCCTGATGGAAAGGTTCTGGCGGGGGTAGAAAGCATACAGTTCCTGGAGCAGCCAGGCTTTGTTTCCGGCCCTGACTTCCCGACCTGGCTTCGCCACGAGAAGGAAGGAGCCATCTGGAGCCCACGCAACCGGGTAACCTGTTCCAGCCCGGATGAGTGAGCTTTGCTGAACTGGAAGGATAAGGAAAAGAAAGGCGAGTGCTGCGAGTAAATTCTCCTTCATAATTCTGGGAGGCAGGCCCCGGCATCCGGCCGGGGTCAAGCCGCGCCTGCGAGCGCCGGGGCCTGTTCCCGGGTGCAGCCGACAGGGTTACAGCTTTACAACGTTAACGGCCTGGGGGCCCTTGGGGGTCTCCTGGATGGAGAATTCCACCCGGTCGCCTTCCTCAAGGTTGCGGAAGCCTTCCCCCATGATGGCCGTGTAGTGGACGAAGACGTCCCTGTCTGAGCCGTCGGGCTTGATGAAGCCGTAGCCCTTGACACGGCTGAACCACTTGACGGTTCCGGTGGTTCTGGTACCCACTGCTAACCTCCATTTCTCTGAAATTTCTTCCGGTCAATCCCCCCTTAAGCCCCCTGGCAAGGAAAAAACCGCCGGCCTCTTTCCTCCGGCGGCTCCCGCTGGAGTGATAAGAGAAGGCCCAACCGGCAAAAACATTATAGCGCACCTTTTTCCCATTGTCAAATCAGACCCTCCGGCCAGCTATTTTGAGCGCTCTCAAATATCCGGGCGGGGGGAAGAAAAAGGCGGGCGACCCCCTTCACTCCTCCTGCACCATTGATTGAAAAAGGGGATGGAGGGGACAGAATCCCCCCGGCGGGGGTGTGTCCCCCGCCCATTCTTTTTCCCCACCCCCGTTTGCTAAAGGTTCGCTGGGGTTCAGGGGCTCACTCGCAGGCGGGTTGCAGGGGTTGCCTTCTCGCCCCTTTAACTGGTTTCTCTGGGGGGACCCCCCCCAGCCCCCCCGGGAGGGGGCATGGCCCCCTCTACCCCCATTTTTCAATTGGGGGGTGCAGGGGGGCGAAGCCCCCATGCCGGGGGGCTGGGGGT
>DAOUBN010000021.1:0-9197 GCA_034432815.1 Anaerolineae bacterium
AACGGGGGTGGGGGGCTTCGCTCCCTCCCGGGGGTCTGGGGGTGTCCACCCAGAAAAACCAATCAAAGGGGCGAGAAGGCATCTACCGCAACCCGGCCATGAGGGGGCTCCTGAACCCCGACGAACCCTCAGCCAACGAGGGTGGGGGAAAAATCGGGGGGTGCAGGGGGGCAAAGCCCCCATGCCAGGGGGTATGGGGGATGTGCCCCCAGAAAAACAAATCAAAGGGGCGAGGAGGGAACTCCCGCAACCCGGCTGCGAGTGGGATAATGAAGGCGGGCAGACCTTCAGCAAACGAGGGTGGGGAAAAAGTGGGGGGACACCCCCACCTCCCCCCGCCAGGGGGACGGTGTCCCCCTGCACTCTCTGTTTTCCCCCTCCGCCCGAATGCATAAGAGCGTTGAAAAGCCCTGGTGTGGATGACCTTGCCTTATTTTTCACACTTGACAGGCCGCTTATTTTTTGCTATAATGTATTTGCTACCATATTGCTATCAATATGAGGAGGTGAGCTATGGATCCAGTATTGCTCTCCCGCATTCAGTTCGCTATAGGCGCTGTCTTCCACTTTTTCTTCCCTCCCATCACCATTGGCCTCGCCTGGCTTATTGTTTACCTGGGCTGGAAGTATCTGCGCTCCGGGAGGGAAGAGGATGAGAAAGCGGCCTTCTTCTGGATAAAAATCTTCGGCCTCCTCTTCGCTGTGGGGGTTGCAAGCGGCATCGCCATGGAGTTCATGTTCGGGACTAACTGGTCCAATTATTCTCGCTTCGTGGGTGATATTTTCGGCTCGCCGCTGGCCGCCGAAGGGGTCTTCGCCTTCTTCCTGGAATCCACTTTCCTGGGAGTTTTGGTCCTGGGCCGCAGGAAGGTCTCCCGCTGGTTCTACTGGTTCTCTTCACTGATGGTCGCTCTGGGTTCCACCCTCTCCGCCTTCTGGATCATTGTGGCCAATTCCTGGATGCAGACGCCCACGGCTTACCGGATCGTCGGGGAAGGAGTTTTCCAGCGGGCTGAGTTGACGGACTTTATGGCTGCCGTTTTCAACCCCTCTACCCTGCCCCGCTATTTCCACACCATTGTTGCCTCTATTTTCACCGGAGGCTTCTTCATGGCCGGGGTCAGCGCCTGGTATCTCTTGAGGAAGGAACATCAGGATTTTGCCCGCCGCTGCTTCCAGCTCGGGATCGTGACCGCAGCCATTTTCTCGCTCCTCATCCTGGTTACCGGCCACTTCCATTCAGTGCAGGTAGCTCTGACCCAGCCCGCCAAGATGGCTGCCTTTGAGGGCCTCTTCAGGACCCAAAGCGGCGCTGGCCTCATCCTGTGGGGTTTCCCCGATGTGGCCAATCAGACCATACGCTTCAAGATCGCAGTCCCCAAACTCCTCTCGTTCCTGATCTATTTTGATCCCAATGCCACCGTGACCGGCCTGGATCAGATCCCCCGTTCCGACTGGCCGCCCATTGAGCTGGCCTTCTATCCATACCATATCATGATCCTCCTCGGCGGCTGGTTCATTCTGATCTCCTGGCTCGGGGTATTCCTCGGTGAGAAGAAGTTCTCCTCTGCGCCATACCTCAAGGCCGTGATGTATTCCCTGCCGCTGCCCTGGGTAGCGCTGGAGCTGGGCTGGATGGCTGCGGAATTCGGCCGTCAGCCCTGGGCTGTCTACGGCCTCCTGCGGACGAAGGATGCCATCTCCGTCGTGGTGCCTGCCGGCCAGATCCTCGCCACCATTATCCTCTTCGTGGTGGTCTATTCGGCACTCCTGGCTCTGGCGATCTACCTTGTCCGGCGGGAAATCATCAGGGGCCCTGAGGTTGCGCCTGTCGCCGCAGCAGCCTCAAAACCTGCCGTAAGGAGGTGATAAAATGAGCCATGATCTGCTGCGAAATATCTGGTTCCTCCTGATCGGGGTCCTGCTCACCGGGTATGCTATTCTGGACGGATTTGACCTGGGGGCGGGAGTCCTCCACCTCTTCGTGGCCCGGAATGATAAGGAGCGTCGCCTCATCCTCAATGCTGTGGGGCCGTTCTGGGATGGCAACGAGGTCTGGCTCCTGACGGGAGGCGGGGCAATGTTCGCCGCCTTTCCCCATGTCTACGCCACTGTTTTCAGCGGGTTCTACCTGGCCCTGATGCTGGTTCTCTTCGCTCTCATCCTGCGGGCGGTTTCCTTTGAATTCCGCAGCCGTGTGGAAAGCCCGCGCTGGCGTTCCTTCTGGGATGGTGTCTTCTTCGCCGGGAGCCTGATCCCCGCTCTCCTGACAGGCGTCGCGGTGGGCAATGTGATCCGGGGGGTTCCGCTTCACGGGAATATGGAATTCGCTGGCAATTTCTTCACCCTTCTCAACCCCTTCTCCCTGCTGGTGGGCATCACCGGGCTGGCAATGTTCGTCACTCACGGAGCCATTTACCTTGTGATGAAGACAAACGGCCCGGTGCAGGAGCGGGCCAGGAGGTGGGCTTACGGCGCTTGGACCGCCTTGCTGGTTCTGGTCATCCTGACCATCATTGCCGCCAGGCTGGAAGCGCCTGCCCGCTTTCAGGGCAAGCCCGCCATCGTCTGGCTTGTGCCCCTCCTCACGCTGGCCTTCATGGTGCTGACCAGGCTCCAGCTGGCCCGGGGGAGGCCCGGGTTGGCCTTCCTCTTCTCTGCCCTGACCATCGTTGGCTTGATGGGGCAGTTCGGAGTGGGCTGTTACCCCTACCTCCTGCCGGCCCGCAATCAGGTGGACATCCTGGGCTACAGCGGGCTCAGCATCTACAACGCTTCCGCCTCCCAGCTCACCCTTCTGGTCATGCTGATAATTGCTCTCATCGGCGTGCCCATAATGCTGGCTTACACCTCTTACATTTACTACGCTTTCCGGGGCAAAGTGGTGGTGGAGGAGGAAGGCTATTAAGGAAAAAGCCCCGGCCCTTTCCGGGGACCGGGGCTTCGCCGCTACCCGCCACCCAGGAGGGGGATGAGCTTGACCTCATCCCCCTCTTCTATTACGTAGCTTTTATCCACCTGCCTCCCGTTCACCAGCACTATCCCGACAAGAGGAGAGGGTATTCCCAGCCCGCTGATAACCTCCTCCACACTTTTCCCCCCTCCCGTTTCCACTTCCGCCTGCCCTCCGGCATATCGGCTGAGAATACCCACCACCTTCACCCTGGCCACAACCTCAAGCCCCCGCTTTCACAATCTCCGTCAGCCCCAGTTCCTCCAGCTTTTCGGGGGTGGGGATGCCGTTTTTGTCCCAGCCCCGCTTCTCGTAATACATGTCCAGGAGTTTCTGGATGTCCTCCCAGGCCATCTTCTTCCCTTTGGTGGGGCCGTAAGTTGCAGGCTCCTTGTAGAAGCGCGGGGGCGGGTAGTCCCACTCCCTCCCGAAGCCCTCCACCTCGCGCACCCAGTACATCCGGGTGAGGTTCCAGACCCTCTCCGAGATCTTCATCAGGTCATCCCAGGAGCGGTCAATCCCGGTTATGGCTTTGAGGATCGGGGGATAGAGGCCGAGGTCAATACTCAGCTCCACCCACTGGAGCCGGCACGCCCCCAGACAGTCAAAGAGAGGCCGCACGTGCTGGAGGTAAATAACTCTCTCAGCCTTGTCCGGGGTGACGAGGTCGCGGCCGACCTGGAGGTCGTAGGTTATGGCCCAGGAGCGGTTGTGGTGGGCTCCCACGTCGCAGGTCATGTAACTGAGGAGCATGGCGGGGGCATTGTGACACTCGTACCCGCTCATCTCCATGCCCTTGACGTGGATGGCGAACTCTTCGGAGCCCTTACCCAGCTTCTGGGAAACATACTTGACGCCCTCGGCCAGGAGGTCACCTATGCCTTCCCGGCGAGCTATCTTCTCCAGAAGAGCAAACACCACCTGGGGGTCGCCCCAGCGGAGCTCAAGGCCTCCGGTATCCTCCCGGGTCAGGATCCCCTTCTCATAGCATTCTATAGCGAAAGCGATCACATTGCCTGCCGAGATGGAGTCAATCCCGAGTTCGTCGCAGAGCCAGTTGGCGTAGGCCACATCCTCTATGTCCAGGAGGGCGCAATCCCCGCCGATGAGGGCCGTGGTCTCGTATTCGGGGCCTTCCACGTAAACGTTGTATTTCTTGCTGTGAGAGTATTTGCCGCAGGGGCTCGGGCAGCCGAAGCACCCCTTGTCGGTTATGACGATGCGCTGGCGCATGGTCTCGCCGCTCAGGCCGCTGTAGTCCTCCAGAGCACCGGCCTGGAAGTTGCGGACAGGGAAAGCACCCACTTCGTTGGACCAGACCGTGACGCCCGAGGTGCCGTATCGGACCCAGGCCTCAAAGGCTTCGGAGGCCTTGCAGGCTTTGTAGGCTTCGGTCCCCAGGCGCAGGAGAGCCTGAGGGTCAGCCACCGGGATGTCCCTGGTGCCGTGGACCGCTATAGCCTTGAGCTTCTTTACCCCCATGACAGTCCCGACGCCGCCGCGCCCAGCCTGTCGGCCGAAATCGTGGGTTATGCAGGCGTATTTGACCAGGTTCTCCCCGGCCGGGCCGATGGTGGCTATCTGGAACTCTTCCCCGAGGCGCTTCTTGAGCTCGGTCTCAACGGTTATGGAGCCTTTCCCCCACAGGTCCGAGGCATCCCGCAGTTCCACTTCGTCGTCGTTGATGTAAAGGTAGACGGGCTTCGGCGAGATGCCCTCAATGATGATGGAATCGTAGCCGGCATACTTGAGTTCGGCGGTGAGATGCCCCCCCACGCTGGCCGAGGCATAGCCTCCGGTGAGGGGCGATTTGGTGGTGAAATCCATCTTGCCCGCTCCGGGGGTCAGGGTTCCGGAGAGGGGGCCCGAGGAGACAATGAGCTTGTTCTCCGGCCCCAGCGGGTCGGCCCCTTTGGGGACTTCGGTGTAGAGGAAGTAGATCCCGAAGCCCCTTCCGCCCAGGAACTTCTCGGCCAAATCAGGGGGTGTGGGCTCTTTCCTTATCTCGCCGGTGGTGAGGTTTACCCTGAGGATTTTGCCGCCATAGCCGTTCATTTTGTCCTCCCTCCGCAGTCTACTCAATCCAGAGGACCCCGGGCCCGCACACTTCTATGCAGGCCCCGCACAGATCGCACTCAAAGGGAGCAGGGTAATCGGGGTGGGTGAAGATGACCTGCTCGGGGCATTCCTTGACGCAGGCCATGCATGCGATGCACTCGTCGGGGTCAATGTAGTAGGCACCCTTTTCGTTGACCTTCACAGCGTCCACCGGGCAGACCTGGGCGCAGGTCCCGCAGTTGGTGCAGGTCTTAACCTCAAAAACCCCCGGGGCCGGGAATTTGGGGATTATGGCCAGCCGGGCCTTCTTGGGGTTGTTCACCCCGAATTTGGCGAGGCTACAGGCTACAAGGCAGGCCCTGCACCCTGAGCATTTGGAGCTATCGGCGTGAAGGTATACGGCCATGGCCACCCCCTACATCTGAAGGTATGAATCGGCGTAAATCACCTTGTTTTTGAGGATCTGGATCGTCTTCCAGATCGCCACCTGCTCCGGGTCCTTCATGTCCACGACAGAAGGATCCAGTTCCTCGCCTGCGGCTGTGGCGTCGTAGAGGGCCAGGAGGAGTTTGCCCACCGGGGTGCTTTCGTCCCGCTGCTCAATTATCCGGATAACCTCGTTCTGCTTCTCGTCCAGGGGGTCAAGGATAGCGGCGTCAAGCCCCGCGGCCATGAGCATGACCAGGTAGACCCTGTTTATGATGCTGCGGTTCTCCCTGGGAACCCTGTTGGAAACGTTGGAGAGGCCGACCACGGTCCTGGGCGGGGGATCGCTCAGGGCCTTGAAGTAGCGGATGGCTTCAACCGCGTTGGGGACATACTCCTGACACCCGTTGACGGTGAGGACGAGGGGGTCAAGGTAGATGTTTTCCACCGGCACACCCATCTCCGTAAGGCGCGGGATAAGGATGTCGGCGGCGATGCTGGCCCTCTCTTCGGCGCTCACAGGGATTCCGGCCTGGGTCATGGTGAGGGCAATGACCGGCACGTTGTATTTGGCCGCCAGGGGGCCGATAGAGGTGAGGCGCTCTTCTTCAGCCGAGACGGAGTTTATCATGGCCTTTATCCCGAGTTCCTGGCACTTCTTGAGACCGGCTTCAATAGCCTGGGGGTTCGTGGTGTCAAGGGAGACAGGCGTTCCGGGAACTGCCTCATCAATTATTTCAATGAGCCAGGGCATGACCTCATGCCCGTCCTTCTTGCGCCGGCCGATGTTGAGGTCCAGCATGTGGGCTCCACCCTTCACCTGAGCTCTGGCCAGTTCAATGAGGTAATCGGGTTCCCGGTTGTCAATGGCCTGGCGCACTTTCGGGGAAAGGACCTGGATGTTCTCTCCTATCCGGAAAAGCATTTTGCCACCTCCTCGTGGTTTTACTGGGAAGGCGAGTAAAAGCACCTCTTGGGCGACACGACAAGCCCTTTTTCCTGAAGTTTCTTTATGATCTTTGAGACCTCCTCGCTCTTAAGGCCAGTCATGGCGGCGACATCGCCGGGGCGGACGGGCTTGCCGGCCTGCCGCATCGCGTCCAGGACGATCTGCTCCTTTTCGGTGAGCTCGGCCATAGCTACCACCTCCTTATCCTCTGGCTTCGCGGATCAACCGGTCAACTTCGGCCACCCGGGCCTGCTGGGCGAGCCAGTATTCGGGGTCGCGCTGGGCATTCAGTTCCTCAACGGTTTTGCCCTGCTGTTCAACCCAGGTGAAATACTTGAGGTTGTGCCAGCGGTTGCGCATCTCCCTCGTCCCTTCAAAAATCCAGTCCAGTTTCTGCTTGTGGAAGATGCTCACCAGCCGCACCGCCGCCTCAACCTCATCCATCGGGCCGTATTTCTCCGTGAGCTCCCTCATCACCGAGCGGTATCGGTCAATGGCATCGGTGAGGATGGTGACGATCACGTCATCCCTACCGAAGCCATAGAATTTGGCGGTCTTTATCGCTCCAAGGACGTTGCACACCCCCGATATCCCGAAGATCTGGGACATTTTCATCACTTTCTCTTCCGGGACTCCATACCTTTCAATCATCACCTTCCATCCGGTCTCCTCCGTCAGGAGCTGAAGGCCCATCTTGCACTCCAGGTCGTCAATGCACATGAGGGCGTCCATGTTCCAGACGTTGTGGATCCAGGTGGCGTGCTTGTCGCCTATGCCCTGGATGTCGTGAGAGCCGTAACCGTTGAGGGAGAGGGTCGGGCACTGGATGGGCTCCAGCCCCACCACCTTGCAATCTTGCCAGACCTGCTTGAGGCGGTCTCCGGCCGCTATGGTCCCCGCTGAGCCCATGGCCGAGACGAAGGCTGCCACCCTGCCCCTGCCGATCCCCTGGGCCCTGAGCTCCTCCGCCAGCTCCACAATGGTGTTGCCGGTCACGTAGTAGTGGAAGCGGTAGTTCCCGAACTCATCAAACTGGTTGAGGATGCGGATGCGCTCGGGATCCTGGGCCTTGAGTTCCTTGCATTTGTCGTAGATTTCCTTGACATTGCTTTCGGAGCCGGGGGTTGTGATGTAGCGGGCGCCGTAGGAGCGGATGAGTTCAAAGCGCTCCCTGCTCATCCCTTCGGGCAGGATGACCACGCTGTCAAAGTTCATCCTGCAGCCGACCCATGCCCCTCCGATTCCGTAGTTTCCGGTGCTGGGCCAGACCAGGGTGTGGATGGCCGGGTCCACCTCGCCCGTTAGCTCTTTCTCCACCAGGATTGAGTAGGCGGCTCCGACCTTGTGGCTTCCGGTGGGGAAATCTTTGGAGTAGAGGACCACTATGGGGGCTTCAACCCCTGTGAACTCCTTCGGAAGGACCTCGTAATAGATGCGGTTGTTTTCATCGCGCCAGGTTATGTTGTAGAGGTTTATGGGGTCCAGGGGGTCCCGGGTACGGGCTTCAAGGGCTTTTTTGCGGATTTCGGGGTCTATCTTCCAGGGGTGAAGCATCTCCTCAAAAGTGGGCCCTATGACCAGTTTATCCTTCCTCACTGCTTCCTCCTTCAATTGATAAGGCCAGCTTTCCTCATAATCTCTTCCACAGCCCTGTAAAGGGGCGAATCCCTGTCAAGCTCCACAATTGGCCTCCCCACCAGGTCAAACTCCGCTATCCTGGGCTCGCTGGGGAGGGTTCCTATAAGTTCTAACCCCACTTCTACAATTTTCTCCCTCAGAGGCTCAGGGAGTTCGCCGTTCACTTTGTTGACCACCAGGTAAGCCTTGCGGATTCTGGTTCCCAGCTCCCTGGCCAGCTCCACTATGCCTCTGGCCGCCATAATTCCCCTGACGGTGGGGTCGGAAATGACGAAAAGCACATCCACGTTCTGAGTGGTCTGGCGGCTTATGTGCTCCATCCCCGCCTCGTTATCTATGACCACGTAATCGTAATCGCTCTTGAGGCGGTCAATGACGTTGCGGAGGATAGCGTTGGCTGCGCAGTAACAACCCGGCCCTTCGGGCCTTCCCATGGCGATGAGGTCTACTCTATCGCCTTCCACCAGGGCTTTATTTATTCGCAGTTCCAGGTAATCGGCCTTGGAGATACCCGACTGGAAGGAGCCGCTCTGGATCTGGGCGAGGGTGTCTTCCCTTATGTGGCCCACGGTTTCCTCAAGGGGAAGGCCGAGGGCCAGGTGGAGGTTGGAGCTGGGATCTCCGTCCACGGCCAGGATTGAGCCTGTGGTATTTTCCTTGAGGCATTTGACGATCAGGGCAGCAAAAGTGGTTTTACCCGTGCCTCCCTTGCCGGCGACTGCAATGGTTATGCCCATGATATCTCCTCGCCCTCGCTCTCGCCGTTAATTTTAATTGTTAGTTCCCCTTGTGTCAAACGCTACCGGCCTGGCAGGGGGCAAAACCTCCTTCTCTTTTTTCCACCCCCGTTCCCTGCGGCTAAGCTGGGCTTCAGAGTCCCACTCGTGACCAGGTTTCAGGAGGGAGCAACTCGTCCCCGATTTCGTATTTGTGGGGGGACACCTCTTACTTCCCCCTGAACCCTTTTCCCCACCCCCGTTCCCTGTGGCTCCGCCTGGCTTCAGCCTCCCACTCGTGGCCGGGTTTCAGGGGATGGCAACTCGCCCCCAATTTTTGTTCTTTCGGGGGCACTTCCCCCGAACCTGAAGTTTGGCCTTTTTACCCTTTTTGCCGTGGCGGCTATGCAGGGCAAAAGGCTTTTCAGAGCCTCAAATACGGGCCGCACCGGCCACC